>JBEPZQ010000036.1:3083-8284 GCA_041640755.1 Thermodesulfovibrio sp.
TGAAAAGCTCAAACACATTCATAAAATTTCTCCAATTAAATGTAGAAATCATGTTGAACAGAACTTTACTGCAGATTTGATGGTCGAAAGATATTTAAAAGTTTATGAGAATGTTCTTAACATTCACCAACCATTTGAAATTTTAAAAAGGTTACCATTTTAAAAACTAATTCAAGTTGTGCAATGGTACTCCTGAGTTTCTTAGTTAACGTTCATAAACTAAAAACTCTTCTACAGATGTGATGTATTTGGATGTGTCTGTGATATGCCCTTTTTTGGAACATTATAAATACAAACTTTTTGTTGTTTATAAAAACTGATGCACCCAAATTTTGCAACAAAATATTTACGAACCATTCCCATAAACCGAAAAATAGAGATAGACACTCGTCACTGCGAGCCCCCCTGTTGCGAGCGATAGCGTGGCAATCTGGGGCGAAGCAGTCTCTAATAAGGCTTTATTGAAAAACAAAGTAGAGATTGCTTCGCATCCTTCGGATGCTCGCAATGACAGGAAAAAATACTTAATTTTCAAATGGTTATACCAATTATTGGATTTCTATCGCTATTTTTGGGATAAACCTCTAAGGCGTTTTGCCTCCAAGACTGCTATATAGCCTTTTTATATTATAGAAAATTTGATGTTTAGGGGTGGGAGGGTTTGAAATAGAGGAGGAGAGAATAAAGATTATGAGTAAACTTAATGATGAACAGAGGGAGATATTGAGAATATTAGTAGTTGATAAGAATTTATTCAGAAATTAAGAAAGTGCAAGAGAATTTTGTAGGCTAATCAAAAGCTGTAACTCATTGATTTAAAAATTTTTTTATTCATAATTTAATGAAGTGGGATAGAGGGGATTGCCAAGAATGCCTGACGGCAGGCTTGCAATGACTATGAGAGAAGATGCTTTCAATTGATAACTTTTTTGAGATATTATCACTCAGTCTTAAAATGCTTGCAACGATAACGAAAAATAGTTATATCAAATTTTGGATTTCTCTCTCTATGCATGGGGAGAGCCATTTATTTGAACACTATTTTCATTTTAGGGTATAATTTATTTTCAATTAGTTTTTTGGAGGGAATAATGAGGATTATTGTTTGCATTAAGCAGGTTCCAGATGTAACAGAGGTAAGAATTGATCCAAAAACAAATACCTTAATAAGAGAAGGTGTGCCAAGTATTATGAATCCCTATGATTTGCACGCTATTGAGGCAGCACTTCAGCTAAAAGAGAAGACAAACGGAAGAGTTACAGCAATTACAATGGGTCCACCTCAGGCAGAAGAAGTTCTAAGAGAGGCTATTTCAATGGGAGTTGATGATGCGATTTTGCTTACAGTCTGAAGATTTGCATGAGCAGACACTTGGGCAACTGCTTATACACTCTCAAAGGCTGCCAAAAAAATTGGCTTTGACCTCATTATATGTGGCAAACAGGCAATTGATGGGGATACCGCACAAGTTGGTCCAGAGATGGCTGAGTTTCTTGATATTCCGCATGTTTCTTATGTAAGAAAAATTGAAAGCGTTAGCCAATCTGAAATGATAATAGAAAGACTTATGGATGACTGTTATGAAAAAATTGCCCTATCTATTCCAGCCCTAATTACTGTTGTAAAAGAGCTCAATGTCCCAAGACCTCCTTCAATAAGAGGAAAAATGGCTGCCAAGAAGGCAGTTATTCCAAAATGGAATGCCGATGATATTGAAGCTGAAGAGGAAAACATCGGACTTAAGGGTTCTCCAACAATGGTTAAAAATATATTCGCACCACCTCCAAGAGGTGAAAGAACAATGCTTGAAGGCACACCTGATGAAATTGTTGAGAAATTAATCAGAGAACTGAGGAGGTTAGGATGCTTATAAAAATTGATATAGAAAAATGCACAGGTTGCGGAACATGCGTAAATGTATGTCCATTTGCAGCAATTATTCTCAAAGATGATAAGGCATTCATAACAGAAGCTTGTACACTCTGTGGTGCATGTGTTGACTCATGTCCTGAATCAGCAATCATAGATGAAAGAGGAAAAGAGGCAATAAGAGAGGAAGAATTCAAAGGTGTCTGGATTTTTGCTGAGCAATCAAATGGCAAAATTGCCTCAGTTGCCTATGAGCTTTTAGGAATTGGAAGAAAGCTTGCCGATGAATTAAATACAGAGCTCTCTGCAGTATTGTTCGGACCATCTCAGGAAGTTGAGGAGCTAATAAAATGGGGAGCTGACAAAGTCTACTATGTTGATTCACCTGACTACGCTTTTTTGGATGATGAGCTTTATTCAAAAACTTTAGTAAAACTTATACAAGAACAGAAGCCTGAAATACTTCTTGCAGGAGCGACAGCCATTGGAAGGTCATTTATTCCACGAGTTGCTGCAAGACTGAAAGTCGGATTAACAGCAGACTGCACTGGATTGGAGATAGATAAAGAAACTGGAAATCTTCTTCAAATCCGACCTGCCTTTGGCGGAAACATAATGGCAACGATTGTCTCTCCTACAAGTCGTCCACAAATAGCAACTGTAAGACCTCGTGTTATGAAAAGGGGAGAGTATAATGCACAAAGAACTGGAAATATTATAAAAATAGAGCCTCTTAACCCAAGTGGAAGAGTTAAAGTTCTTGAAAGAGTTCAGGATACATCTTTCTGTAAGGTCAACATTCAAGACGCAAAAGTAATAGTTTCAGGTGGAAGAGGCTTGGGAACAGAGAAGGGTTTCCAAATTCTTTGGGAACTCGCAAACCTTCTTGGAGGAACTGTTGGAGCATCCCGTGCAGCAGTTGATGAAGGCTGGATTCCATATGCCCATCAAGTTGGACAAACAGGAAAAACAGTTTGCCCGAAGTTATACATTGCTTGTGGAATTTCAGGTGCGGTTCAGCATTTGGTTGGAATGCAGTCAAGTGATATAATTGTTGCAATAAACAAAGACCCAAATGCTCCTATTTTCAATGTAGCCACTTATGGAATTGTTGGTGATGTTTATGAAATTGTTCCTCTGATGATTAAGAAGCTTCAAGAAGGAGTCTCTGAATGATAGCCTTTGTTTTTCCGGGACAAGGCTCACAATATGTTGGGATGGGAAAGGACTTTGCGGAAAGCAAAAGCGATATTTTCAAGAAAGCTGAAGAGGTTTTAGGATTTGACCTTAAAACTCTGTGTCTTCAAGGATCAGATAACGAATTAAATAAAACTGAGAATACTCAGCCTGCAATTCTTACTGTCTCCTATGCTTTGTTGAGGGAAGTTGAGGCAATCGGCATTAAACCAGATTATGTTGCTGGACATTCATTGGGTGAGTATACAGCCTGCCTTTGTGCTGAGGTTTTCTCCTTTGAAGATGCCCTGAAGATTACAAGAAAAAGGGGCAAACTTATGCAAGAAGCACAGCCTGAAGGCGCAGGCGCAATGGCAGCTGTTTTAGGATTAGATGAAGATACACTTAAACAGATATGTGATAGCATTGATACTTTTTATGTAGACCTTGCAAATCTCAACTGTCCCGGACAGATAGTCATTTCTGGTCAAAGGGAGGGGGTTGAGAAGGCTTCAGCAGCTGCAAAGGAAAGGGGAGCAAAAAAAGTTGTTCCCCTTGCAGTAAGCATTCCATCCCATTGTCTTCTCATGAAAGAGGCGGCTGAGAAATTAAAGGAGTTTTTAGAAGGATTTAGTTTTAAAGATGCTTCTGTTCCAATTGTAAGCAATGTGGATGCAAATGAACGCACTAAAGCTAAGGATATAATTGATGCTTTAATAAAACAACTCTACATGCCTGTAAGATGGCAGGATTGCGTAAGATATATGATTTCAAAAGGAGTTGATACTTTTGTTGAGATTGGTCCGGGTAAAGTACTTTCAGGACTAATCCGAAGAATAGAGCCAAGCATAAAGGTTTTCAATGTTGAAAACTTCAGTGACATAGAAAAACTTAAGGAGGCATTAAAATGAGAAAAAAAGTATCCATTGTAGGTGCAGGAAATGTAGGTGCAACGCTTGCTTTATTTGTTGCAAATAGCGGACTTGCCGATGTTGCTATTTTTGATATTGTAGAAGGCATGCCTCAAGGTAAAGCCCTTGATATTCTTCAGAATACAGCAGTTTTAGGCGTTAAAGCCAATGTTTATGGCACAAATAATCTTGAAGACCTTGCTGGAGCTGACATCGTTGTTATAACAGCAGGGCTTGCAAGAAAACCCGGAATGAGAAGAAAAGACCTGTTGATGGCTAACGCGGATATAGTTGGTGGAATAGTGCAAAAGCTAACACCTTTATGCCCAAATGCCATATACATTGTTGTAACAAATCCGATGGATGTTATGGCTTACTTGACTCTTGCAGTGTCAGGATTTTCAAGACAGAGAGTAATTGGAATGGGTGGAATTTTGGATTCTTCAAGATTTAAGACATTTATTTCTATGGAACTTGGTGTTTCTCCAAGAGACATTGAAACACTCGTGTTAGGTGGACACGGACTTTACATGGTTCCACTTGTTAGATTTACAACAGTTAAAGGCGTTCCTCTTTCTAAATGGCTTACAAAGGAAAGAATAGATGCTCTTGTCAACAGGACAAGGGAAGGTGGAGCAATCGTTGCCCTTCTTAAGACAGGTTCTGCGTATTATGCACCAGCTCAGTCAACTTTTGAGATGATTAAGGCAATACTTCTTGATGAGAAAAGAATTCTGCCTTGCTCAGTATATCTTGATGGCGAGTATGGAGCAAAGGATGTATTTAACGGTGTTCCTGTTGTTCTCGGCAGTCAAGGTGTTGAAAAAATCATTGAAGTAGAACTTACAGAAGAGGAATTTCAAGCTTTTATTAATTCCACTGAAGAAGTAAAGGGAATGATAAACATTCTTAAGGAGGAGGGAAAAATATGATTGAGAAAACCCTTGTTATAATTAAGCCTGACGCAGTAAGTAAAAATCTAATTGGAGAGATTATATCAAGATTTGAAAAACAGGGTTTAAGAGTGGCAGCACTCAAAAAAATTAAGATGAGCAAAGAGCAGGCTAAAGGATTTTATATTGTTCACAAAGACAGACCCTTTTATGAATCCCTAACTGATTTTATGTCAGAAGGACCTGTTGTTGTAATGGTTCTTGAGGGCGAAGATGCTATAGCAAGAGTAAGAAAAATTATGGGAGCTACTAATCCTGCACAAGCAGAGGAAGGCACAATAAGGAAGGATT
>JBEPZQ010000036.1:8294-8599 GCA_041640755.1 Thermodesulfovibrio sp.
ATATTGAAAGGAATGCTGTTCATGGCTCTGACTCCTCTCAGTCAGCTGCTTATGAGATCCCTTATTTCTTTTCAGCTTTGGAAATTATTTGAATTTTAGCTAATTGTTGTGGTAATCTTTAATTTATGCGTGATTACAAAGATACATTAAACTTACCGAAAACTGATTTTCCAATGAAGGCTAACCTTGCTGAAAGGGAGCCTTCATTCTTAAAATTTTGGCAGGAAAATAAAATTTACGAAAAACTGCAGGAAAAGAATAAGAAGTCAGGTAATGGTCAGTTTATTCTTCATGATGGTCCGCCT
>JBEPZQ010000036.1:8609-11433 GCA_041640755.1 Thermodesulfovibrio sp.
CACATCCACATCGGGCATGCTTTGAATAAAATTCTCAAGGACATAATTGTCAAATATCATTCAATGATAGGGCAGTATTGCCCTTATGTCCCCGGATGGGACTGTCATGGTCTTCCGATTGAGCTTCAGGTTGACAAATCTCTTGGCAAAGACAAAGAAAAGATTGATATTTTCAAAAAAAGACAGCTTTGTAGAGAGTATGCAGAAAAATTTATAAACATTCAAAGGGATGAGTTTATTCGTCTTGGAGTATTTGGTTACTGGGATACTCCATACATCACAATGTCCAATGACTATGAGGCAACGATTGTAAGAGAGTTTTTAACCTTTGTTAAAAAAGGTTATGTTTATCGTGGCAAAAAACCTGTTTATTGGTGTCCATCATGTATCACAGCCCTTGCAGATGCAGAGGTTGAGTATGCTGAGAAAGAGTCTCCTTCAATTTTCGTTGCCTTTGAATTGATTGACAGAGGAAAAATTCCAGTAAATGATGAGCCTGTTTATATTGTTATCTGGACAACAACTCCTTGGACACTTCCTGCAAATTTAGCCCTTGCAGTGCATCCTGATTTTGATTATGTTGGTTTAAAAACTTCCATTGGTGTAATTATAGTTGTCAAAGAAGCAATTAAAAATCTTAAAGAAAAAATAGAGTTTGATGAGAAACCTATTTTTGAGATAAAAGGTGCAGATTTAGAGGGAATTAGGGCGAAACATCCTTTTATTGAAAGGGAGTCCATAGTTATTACAGCTGATTTTGTTGAAACAGGAGAAGGCTCTGGTATTGTTCATATTGCACCGGGACACGGTATGGAAGACTATGAAGCAGGATTAAAGCATGGGTTTGATATTTATGCACCTGTAGATGACAGAGGAAGATTTACTGAAGAAGTTCCATATTTTGCTGGTCAGAATGTTTTTTCAGCCAACAAAGAGATTATTGAACTGTTAAAGAATAAAGGAAATCTTATCTGGGAAGGTAAAATTACCCATTCCTATCCACACTGCTGGAGATGTAAAAAGCCTATCATATTCAGAGCAACAACACAGTGGTTTATCTCCATGAGTCACGAAAATCTAAGAGAAAGGGCTCTGCAGGAGATTGATAAAGTCCAATGGATTCCTTCGTGGGGAAGGGAAAGAATTTATTCAATGGTTGAAAGAAGACCTGACTGGTGTCTGTCCCGTCAAAGAAGTTGGGGTGTACCAATTACTCTATTTGTATGCAAAAACTGCGGATACATTATAAATGATGAAAAGCTTTTTGACAAAATATGTGAGCTTGTTGAAAAGGAAGGCTCAGATGTTTGGTTTAAGCTTCAACTTGATGAACTCCTGCCAAATTATTCCTGCCCCCAGTGTGGGGGAAAGGAATTTCAAAAGGAAAAGGATATCCTTGATGTTTGGTTTGACTCTGGAGTAAGCCACGCAGCTGTTTTAGAAAGAGATTCAAGACTCAGTTGGCCCGCTGACATGTATCTTGAAGGTAGTGACCAGCATCGTGGATGGTTTCAAAGCTCATTGATTGCTTCTCTTGGAAGCAAGGGAAGGGCACCTTATAAAATTGTTCTTACGCATGGCTTTACTGTGGATGGTCAGGGGCGGAAGATGTCAAAATCTCTTGGAAATGTGATAGCTCCGCAAGAAATAATCAAAGTAAACGGTGCTGATATTGTAAGGCTCTGGGTCTCTGCAGAGGATTACAGAGATGATATGAAGCTTTCTAAAGAGATTCTTTCAAGGCTTACTGAAGCTTACAGAAAGATAAGAAATACACTTAGATATCTTCTTGGCAATATATACGACTTTGATGGTAAAGATTATTCTGATAGCCTTCTTGAGATTGACAGATGGGCTATGATGAAGCTTCAAAAACTTATCAAAAAGGTAAGAAGAGCTTATGAAGAATTTGAATTTCATCAGGTATTTCATGCAGTTCACAACTTCTGTGTTACTGATATGAGTGCCTTTTATCTGGATATACTCAAAGACAGGCTTTATACATTTAAGAAAAACAGCCCAGAAAGAATGGCTGCCCAATGGGTTTTATACAACATTGCAGAGTCATTGATAAAATTAATTGCTCCAATTCTCTCCTTTACTGCTGAAGAGGCTTGGCAACATCTTCCATATAAGAAAGCTGAGAGTGTGTTTCTTTCTGAAATGCCTGAGATTAAAGAGGATTACATTGATGGAGAGCTTGAAAAAAGATGGGAAAAGCTTATTGAGATAAGAGATGAAGTAAACAAAGCCCTTGAGGTAAAAAGACAGGAGAAATTCATTGGTAACTCTCTTGAAGCAAAAATAATACTTAATGTGAACGAAGTTTTAAATGAATTTCTTAAACCCTATTTAGATTTTCTTCCAACTCTGTTTATCGTCTCTCAAACTGAAGTAAAAGTTGCAGATGTAGGCGAGAAAGAGTTTACCGTAGAGGTAGAAAAAGCTGAAGGACAAAAGTGTCAGCGTTGTTGGAATTATTCTCCAATGGTTGGCAATCTTGAAATATCTGATGTCTGTCCAAGATGCTATCATGTCCTTAAATCTTAAAAAGCCTTTTTTTATCATCTTTTTCATATATCTTTTAGACCAGTTTACAAAGTATCTGGCATTAAAATATCTTTCTCCTAACAGAATTATTGAAATTCTTCCATTTTTTAATCTTGTATATGTTGAAAACACCGGCACAGCATTTGGAATGTTTAAATTTCTTGGCTCAGGATTTTTTATACTCATAGCTTTAATTGCCACTGCCCTTTTGGTTTATATGTGCCTAAAAGACCCTAAAAATTGGTTTGTATACTCTTTAATAATAGCAGGCGCT
>JBEPZQ010000037.1:0-11425 GCA_041640755.1 Thermodesulfovibrio sp.
ATAAAATGCTTGCAGAAATGGGAATGCCATTAAATCTTGCATTAAATCTTGATGTACCTTTTGATGACCTTATGAAGAGGCTTACAGGAAGAAGAACCTGTAAATCATGCGGACAGATGTATAACATCTATTATTCGCCTTCAAAGGTAGAAGGGAAATGTGACAAGTGCGGTGGCGAGCTTTTCCAGAGAGATGACGACAAGGAAGAAACAATTAGGAAAAGACTTGAAGTGTATAAAGCCCAAACTGAGCCACTGATTGACTATTACTCCAAAAAGGGAATAATGAAAAGTGTAGCAGGCACAGGTAGCATAGACGAAATATTTAACAACATCTGTGCAATCTTAGACAAATTAAATTAAAAGGAGGGAAAGGTATGCCAGAAGTAAGAATTAAGACTCTGCCTCCACCTCATGGTGGAAAGCTTGTCGAAAGGGTCGTCCGTGATCCTCAGATGGCAAGAAAATTAATGGAAAAGTGCTCAGCAGTTTATGACATCAAGCCCACACTCTTTAAGGGAAACCCTGTAAGGAATGTTTACAGGGAGATTATGTCTGTATGTTATGGATTTTTCAGCCCGGTTGAAGGCTCAATGACAAAGGCTGAGCTGGAGAGCGTTCTTGAAAGAAGAAGACTTTTAAGTGGATGGGTCTTCCCATATCCAATTCTTTTTGATATCTCAGAGGAAGATTTCAAAAAACTCGGAGTTGGAGCTGGTGATTGGCTCTTGTTAAGATTGAAAGGTGAGCCATTTGCAATCCTTGAGATTGAAGAGGTTTATGAGATAGTTCCAGGTGATGTTGCAGTTAGAGTATTTGGAACACCTGAAAAGAACCCAGAAGTTGTAAAAGTTCCATTTGACCAGAAACACACAGGATATAACATTTACTGTTCACTCAATCCAATTATCCTTGCAGGAAAATACACAATTATCAATGAGCCAAAATTCAGACCTCCATTTGACAGATTCTGGTATCCACCAAAGAGAGCAAGAGAGGAGTTTGAGAAGAGAGGATGGACAACAGTTATTGCCCACCAGACAAGAAATGTTCCACATACAGGTCATGAAGCATTAATGAAACAGGCTGCATATATTGGAGACATCAAACCATGTGATGGCATTGTTGTCAATGCAATTGTTGGTGCAAAGAGAATTGGAGATTTCCCAGATGAGGCAATTGTTGAAGGACACGAGATGATTCATTTAGCAGGATACATTAAGCCTGAGCGTCATCTTGTTACATTTACTCTCTGGGATATGAGATATGGAAACCCGATAGAGTCATTAATTCATGCAGTAATCAGACAAAACATGGGTATTTCCTTCCATATGTTTGGAAGAGACCATGCAGCACTTGGCGAATACTATGACATTTATGCAACCCAGATTCTCTGGTCAAAAGGTATTCCAAGCTTTGGATTTGATGGTCCACCATATGAAGTTGATGGTGGTTTCTATATAAGACCACAGAACATTGCTGAGTTCTGGTATTGTCCAAAATGCCTTGAGTTTGCATATTCTGATAACTGCAACCACAAGGGTATTTACTCAAGATACTCTGGAAGCTTTATTAGAGGTCTCATTAATGAAGGTGTAATGCCACCTCCGCAGATTTACAGACCAGAAGTTTACAAGGTCGTTGTAAAATGGTGGCAGAAATTCGGATATCCATTTAACAATGAGAAGTACCTCAAAGAGAGAGAGGAGAGATTAGAGATTGATCTCCCTCACATGGAACTTCCAGCTCACTTAAAAAAATAAAGGAGGTGAATAATGGCTAAGTTTTTTGGAGTTGTAATTGACGAAAAAAGATTGGCAGCTATAAAGGGCACTCCCCTTGAGGAAAAAGTAGAGCCAATTTTTGGTGGTGCATTAAAGAGACTTGTTATTGAAGTTCCAGATGATCTTGCCCAGAAAACAATTGATCAATTCACAAAGGCAAGATTTGATGCAAGAGGATTTATTGAAGAAACTCCGGCAGCATTTAAGAGACTTGTGTTCAAAAAGATTGTTGAGCTAAAATCAATGGGGCCAGAAGTAATAGAGAAGGCTCTTGCTGAACTTGACAGCATTAAAGACGAGATTGCAAAAGAAAGCCAAGAGCTTCCAATTCCTGATATTGACATTAGCGATATCTTAGAATTGCAAAAAAATCCGGTTCAAAAACCGGCATAAAACACTAAAAAAGGAGGTTAAGCTATGCCAAGTTTTGTAATGGTTGAAAAGTGTGACGGCTGCAAAGCCCAGGACAAGACAGCATGCCAGTACATCTGTCCTAATGACCTTATGACTCTCGACAGAGAGAAAATGAAGGCATTTAACCAGGAGCCAGATCAGTGCTGGGAATGCTACAACTGTGTGAAGATTTGCCCACAGCAAGCAATTGAGATTAGAGGTTACGCAGACTTCTTCCCACTCGGAGCAAGCGTTATTCCAATGAGAGGTCAGGATGCCATTATGTGGACAATTAAGTTCAGAAATGGCGCAATCAAGAGATTCAAATTCCCAATCAGACTTACTCCAGAGGGCTATTGGAAAGCTGAGAACATTTACGAAGGATTACCTGAGCCTGATTATTCAAAGATTAAAGGTCCTGGCTACTTTAACTATGAAGCCAGAAAAGAGTAAAAAAACGAAGAAGGAGGTATAAAAATGGAAAAAGAGACTTGCACTTTTTCATATTGTCAAAGACCAGAAGTCGTAGAAGTTGATACTGACTTTCTTATAATCGGCGGTGGTATGGCTGCTTGCGGTGCTGCATTTGAAGCATGCAGATGGGCAACACCAAAGGGAATTAAAGTAACAATGGTTGATAAGGCAGCCACAGACCGTTCCGGTGCTGTTGCTATGGGTCTCAGTGCTATTAACACCTACATCGGTGAGAATAAAGTTGAGGACTATGTAAGATATGTCCGCGCAGACCTTATGGGAATCATCAGAGAGGACCTCGTATTTGACCTTGGAAGACATGTTGACAACACTGTCCACATGTTTGAAGAATGGGGTCTCCCAATTTGGAAAAAGAGCGATGATGGCTGGTCACTTGATGGATTCCAGGCAAGGGATCAGGGCAAGCCAAAGCTCAAAGACGGTGGCGTACCATGCCGTTCAGGAAAATGGCAGATCATGATCAACGGTGAATCCTACAAGGTCATCGTTGCAGAAGCTGCAAAGGCAGCCCTTGAGTACAACAGAAAGGCTCTCAACATTCCACAGAACCACTATGAAAGAGTATTTATCGTTAAGCTTCTCAAGGATGCAAAAGAGCAAAATAGAGTAGCAGGTGCAATCGGATTTAGCGTAAGAGAAAATAAAGTATATGTATTCAAAGCAAAAGCAATTCTCTGCGCTGCTGGTGGTGCAGTTAATGTATTCAGACCAAGATCAGCCCGTGAAGGACAGGGTAGAGCATGGTATCCAGTATGGAACTCTGGTTCCGGATACTATCTCGGAATGTCCGTTGGAGCTGAGCTCACAATGATGGAAAACAGATTCGTCCCAGCAAGATTCAAGGACGGATACGGACCAGTCGGTGCATGGTTCCTCTTCTTCAAAGCAAAAGCAACAGATGCTCTTGGAGCAGATTATTGCGCAAAAGATACACCAGAATTTCAGGATGCGGTTCAGAAATATGGAAAATGGGCTGAGGCACTTGGAACTGCTATTAGAAACCATCTCATGATGCAGGCAATGAAGAAGGGTAGAGGACCAATCCTCATGAATACCCACACTGCAATGCAGGAACTTGCAAAGCAGATGGATACAAAGAGACTCAAACACCTTGAGGCAGAAGCATGGGAAGACTTCCTTGACATGTGTATCTCCCAGGCAGGCCTTTGGGCTGCTAACAATGTAGAGCCAGATAAGGTTCCATCTGAGATTATGCCAACAGAGCCATATCTCCTTGGTTCACACGCTGGCTGCGCAGGCTTCTGGGTAAGCGGACCTGGAGATATTCCTGGAGCACCAGCTGAGTGGTTCTGGGGCTACAACAGAATGAGCACAGTAAATGGTCTCTTTATGGCAGGTGACATTGTTGGTGCATCCGGACACAAATTCTCCTCTGGTTCACATGCAGAGGGAAGAATTGCTGCAAAGGCTGCAATAGCATTCATCCTTGATAACTCAGGATACACACCAACAATCGCTGAAGATGTAAATGCTCTTGTTGCAGAGCTCTATCTGCCATTTGAGATTTATGAGAAATATAAGACATACTCAACAGATCCTAATGTCAACCCACACTACATCAGACCAAGTATGTACCAGGCAAGACTCCAGAAGATTGCTGACGAGTATTTCGGTGGCGTAAGCACATGGTACATGACCTCCAAGACAATGATTGAGGAAGGCTTGAGGAAACTCCAGCTTCTCAAAGAGGATGCTTCAAGATTGGCAGCTGCAAATCTCCATGAGCTCCTCAGATGCTGGGAGAACTATCACAGAACACTCTCCCTTGAAGCTCATGCAAGACACATCCTCTTCAGAGAAGAATCCAGATATCCTGGCTACTACTACAGAGGAGACTTTGACTTTGTTGATGATAACAACTGGCGTGCATTCGTCAACTCAGTCTATGATCCAGCAACAGATACATTTACACTTAAGAAAGTCCCATACGTCCAGATCATTCCAGATTAATATGAGGGTAAAGAAGGGAGGGAGGCATCTCCCTCCCTTTAAACTTTCAAAATTAGAGTCAAATTTTAAATTCGTAATGCAGTTGAAAAACTGTATTACGAATTTTTATGTTTAAGATAATTCAATAAAGGAGGCTGAGAATGCATCACAATGGTAGCCCAAGAATCTTGGTTATTGGTGGGGGATTCAGCGGTTTAACAGCAGGAATTGAGGCTGCCGAGACAGGTGCAGAAGTAATAATAGTAGAGAAAAATCCCTATCTCGGTGGACGAGTTGCTCAGTTAAATAAGTATTTCCCAAAAATCTGCCCACCCCTATGTGGTCTTGAGATTAATTTCCGGCGTGTAAAAGTAAATCCAAAAATAAAATTTTACACAATGTCACAGGTTGAATCTATATCAGGAACACCCGGGGATTATACAGTCAAAATTAAAATAAATCCCCGCTATGTAAATGAAAACTGCACAGCATGCAATGTCTGTGCTGAAGCCTGTCCAGCTGAAAGAGTAAGTGATTTCAACTTTGGACTAAATAAAACAAAGGCAATTTATCTACCCTTTGAGCAAGCATTTCCTTTAAGATATGTTCTTGACAGAACAGCTTGCCCAAATGACTGTCCAGCTCCATGTGTTCAGGCATGTAAATACAATGCAATAGACTTAAACATGCAGGCTGAGACTATTGAGGTCAAGGTTGACTCCATTATAGTTGCTACAGGATGGAAACCATACGATGCAACTAAGATTGATAATCTTGGTTTTGGAAAGGTTAAGAATGTAATTACCAACATGATGATGGAGAGACTTGCCTCAAAGAATGGTCCAACAGGAGGGCAGATTTTAAGACCATCAGATGGAAAACCAGTAGAAAAAGTCGCATTTGTTCAGTGTGCTGGCAGTAGAGATGAAAATCATCTTCCATTCTGCTCATATATCTGCTGTATGGCATCCTTGAAGCATACTCTTTATCTAAAAGAGCAGAATCCTGACGCAGAAGTGTTTATTTTCTACATTGACATAAGAACACCCGGTAGATATGAGAAATTCTTCAATAAGGTATTGGAGCAGGGTGGAGTAAATCTTATTAAAGGTAAAGTTGCAGCTATTGAGCAGGCTCCAGACTCTGATGATGTTATAGTTACTGCTGAAGATATGTTAAGTGGAGCCAAAATACATCAAAAGGTTGATATGGTAGTCCTTGCCACAGGAATGCAGCCAGAGGGAATGGAATTTAAGGTCCCCGGACTTAAGTATGCAATAGATGGTTTTGTTGTTGATGCAGAGGGAATTTATTCAGCAGGATGTGCTAAAAACGCAATGGATGTTGCAGGATGTGGCAAAGATGCAACTGGCGCAGCCCTCAAAGCAATTCAGATAGGTTTAAGGAGGTAACAGATGGAAAAGAAAATAGGACTTTATATATGCAAAGGCTGCGGAATAGGAGAGGCTATTAATACTGAAAAAATTGCAAACATCGCTAAAAATGCCTTGCGAGTTCCTGTAGTTGTAGAGCATGACTTTCTTTGTAGCAATGAAGGCATTGAGCTAATCAAAAAAGATATTAACGAGCAGGGTGTAAACAGCATAGTTATTGCTGGATGTTCACCAAGAGTTAAAACCTATGAATTTACATTCCCCGGATGCTTTGTTGAAAGAGTTCCTGTAAGAGAGCTTGCTGTATGGACTATTGAGTCTCCTGAGGAACAACAGCTTGCTGCAGAAGACTATATTAAAATGGGTGTTATCAAAGCTCAGAAGGGAGAAATTCCAGAGCCCTATGTTATTGAGATAAACAGGACAATTCTTGTTGTTGGTGGCGGTATATCTGGTATGACAGCAGCTGTTGAAGCTGCGAAGGCAGGTTATGATGTTGTTCTTGTAGAGAAAGAGGCAGAACTTGGTGGTTTTGCAAGAAAGCTTTATAAAAAAGTTCCAACTGATGATTATACAAAGGGCGTTCTTGCAGATGTTAACTTAGAGCCTCTCATCAACGAGGTTACATCAAATCCAAAAATAAAAGTTTATACCTCATCAAAGATTGAAAAAATTGACGGTCAACCCGGTGATTTTGATGTAACAATAGCAAAGAATGGTTCAACAGAGACTATTAAG
This sequence comes from Thermodesulfovibrio sp., assembly GCA_041640755.1. Classification (GTDB taxonomy): domain Bacteria; phylum Nitrospirota; class Thermodesulfovibrionia; order Thermodesulfovibrionales; family Thermodesulfovibrionaceae; genus Thermodesulfovibrio. The sequence goes on from JBEPZQ010000037.1 coordinate 6,754, forward strand.
ATCGGTGCTATAATTCAGGCAACAGGCTGGAAGTCATACGATGCAAAGAAGCTTGCTAAAAAATATGGTTATGGCAAATTTAAGGATGTTGTAACAAACTTTGAATTTGAGGAGATTGCAAAACGCAATAATGGATTAATCAAGAGACCATCTGACTCAAGAGAGGTAAAATCAGTTCTTTTTGTCCAGTGCGCAGGACAAAGAGACCCTGAGCATCTTCCATACTGTTCTGGAATGTGCTGTACAACATCACTTAAGCAGGCAAGATATGTAACAGACAACAATCCAGAAGCTTCAGCAATGATTATTTACAAGGACATGAGAACACCCGGTAAGCTTGAATACTATTATAAAGAAGCCCAAAACACACCTGGAGTTATGCTTGCAAAGGGTGAAGTCGTTGGCATAAGGGAAGAATGGGATAAACTCTATGTCACTGTAAAGGATTCCATACTCGGAGAAGAAGTTGAGATAGAGACCGAGATGGTTGTTCTTGCTACAGGAATGGTCCCAACAACAAAGGAGCCACAGGATTATCTTAATGGACTCGCTGCAGCAGCTGCAAAAGGTGATGAGGAAAAGGCAAAATACCTTGAAACTACAAAGAAGCCAGAGTTTATTCTTAATCTTGGTTATCGTCAGGGTCCTGAGCTTCCATTCCTTGAGGGTGGCTTTGGCTTTGTTGATTCAAACTTTATATGTTTCCAATATGAAACTCGTAGAACAGGCATATATGCAGTAGGCCCAGTGCGTCAGCCTATGAATATGACAGATGCACAGGAGGATGCAAGAGGAGCTGCATTAAAGGCAATTCAATGTTTAGAGCATGTTGCCAATGGTATTGCAGTTCATCCAAGAGCATGGGATACCTCATTCCCAGAGCCAAATCTTACAAAATGTACAGCTTGTAAGCGTTGTACTGAGGAATGTCCATTTGGAGCTATTGATGAAGATGAGAAGGGAACACCATTCTACAAACCTAACAGATGTCGTAGATGTGGAACATGTATGGGTGCATGCCCTGAAAGAATAGTTTCCTTCAAGGATTACAATGTTGACATGCTCGGAACAATGATGAAGAATGTCTCTGTTCCAGAAGAAGAGGACAGACCAAGAATTATTGTTCTTTGCTGCGAAAACGACGCATTCCCTGCAACTGAGACAGCAGCACTTAATAAGCTAAAACTGGATCCAGCAGTCAGATTTATACAGCTTAGATGTCTTGGCTCAATGAACCTTGTCTGGATTGCAGATGCTCTTTCAAAGGGCGTTGATGGAATGTTATTGCTTGGTTGTAAGTTTGGTGAAGACTATCAATGCCACTTTGCAAAGGGTAGTGAACTTGCAAAATACAGACTTGGAAAGGTTCAGGAGACCCTTGACAGATTACAGCTTGAATCAGACAGAGTTCAGATGTACGAAGTTGCTATTGATGAATACTGGAGAATTCCTCAAATTATCAATGAGTTTATGGATAAAATTAGAGAAATCGGACCAAATCCATTTAAGGGCTTTTAATTAATGTTGAATGTTGAACGAATAATTTAGGAGGGAAAATATGGCGGAAATATTGAAGCCAGATTTACAGTTTGCTAATGAGGTTATAAAAGCTGGTGGTGAGTCTTTGAAAAAGTGTTACCAGTGCTCCACCTGTACAGTAGTGTGCAGTCTTTCACCAGATGACAAGCCTTTCCCAAGAAAGGAGATGCTTTATGCTCAGTGGGGATTGAAGGAGAAGCTTTTCAAAAATCCAGATATTTGGCTCTGTCATCACTGCGGTGACTGCACTGCCTACTGCCCAAGAGGAGCAAAACCCGGAGAAGTTCTTGGTGCTGTAAGAAAGCTCATGATAAAAAACTATTCACCACCAAAGTTTCTTGCCAACTGGGTTGCTGATCCTAAGTATGTTCTTCTAATTTTCATTATTCCTCTTCTTTTCTTCCTCGGGGAGATGGCATTGCTTGGCTACTTTAGCGGAACAGAGATTCCAAGAGGTGAAAACGGCGAGATGTCCTATGTTGCATTTCTACCTGCTGTTCCTTGGATTGATGTGCCATTTATGGCTTTGGCAGGCTTTGCTGTAATTTGTTTTTATCTCGGGGTGAAGAAATACTGGCTTGACCTTACAGAAGGCACGGAGCTGAAAAGGAAGGACATCTACAACTGTATATACGAAACAATTAAGGATGTATTACTCCATAAGAAATTTCAACTCTGCACACTAAACAAAGGCAGAGTAACAGCCCACTTGCTTGTTTTATATGCATTTATCGGACTTGCGATTACAACAGGTATAGCTGCATTTTATGAATGGGTGCTTAGATGGGAATCTCCTTATCCACAGACTAATATCGTAAAGATTATTGGTAACATTAGTGGTATAGCCCTCCTTATCGGAATGTTCCTCATAATTGCAAACAGAACAAAGAATGCTTTAAAGCAGGGTCTTGGAAGCTACTTTGACTGGCTCTTGATTACAGTAATACTCGGGGTTGGTGTTACAGGATTTCTTGCTGAGCTTTTAAGAGAGGCTGAGGTAGAGACACTTGGCTATGCTTCCTATATTGCCCACCTTGTGTTTGTCTTTGTTCTTTTTGCATATGCTCCTCACTCAAAGATGGCTCACATGGTTTACAGAGCAACAGCAATGGTATTCGCAAAGGCTGCTATGAGAGAAGAGACTGTTAAAAAAGAAGAGGTAGCATAAGTTATTGATTTTTAGATTGTGGCTCGTGCTGAATTTTAGCAGTGCGAGCCACAAATTTTTTAAATTTCTAAATCTATTGCTTCCTTGTTGATAGGTCCAAGAAGAGTAATTCCGGGCTTTTTTTCCTTTAGAATAGATGCAACTTCACAGATATCTTTTAAAGTTACGGACTCAAATTTTCTTGCATATTCCTTAGGACTCAAAATAGTATTTGAATATAATTCCTGATATGCCAAATTGTTCATTATAGAGGTTGATGATTCAAGCGAAAATAGAATTTGCGATACAATCTGGGTTTTAGCTCTCTGTAATTCTTCCTCAGTTAATGAATCAGGAAGATTTTTGAATGTATCCATTATAATACTTAGTATTTCGTTTATCTTTTTTTGGTCACAGGCAGTGTAGATTTCAAACAATCCTGTGTCATGATAAAAGGAAACAGATGAGTAGATATTATAGGCAAGCCCTCTTTTTTCCCTAATTTCTTGAAAAAGCTTTGAACTAACGCTACCACCGATAATGCTGTTTAAAAGTGTTAATGGATAACGGTAAGGATTATTAAAGGAAAAAGTATCCATACCAATCGTAATATGCACTTCATTAAAATCTTCTTCATAAACATTAAGAGAGGGAGTAAAAATTGAAGGTTTAATATCTGGTGTTTTTTTTGAATTCCTGAAAGTAAGATTTTTCTCAAGGGAGTCAAAGAGCGCCTTTTCATCAAAATTCCCAGCACAGGAAATGACACAGTTAGAAAGTGAATAATACTCATCATAACATCTTACAATATCTTCTCTTGTTATATTCAAAACAGTAGCTTCTTTTCCAAGAATAGGCTGTCCAAGTCCCCCTTGAAATGCTTGTTCCATAAAAAGATCATGAACTAACTCTTCAGGTGTGTCACTAATGGTTCTTATTTCATCAAGAATAACTGTTCGTTCCTTTTCAACTTCGTTTTCGGGGAAGGTAGGATTTGAAAAAATATCACATATCAGCTCAATTGCTGTTTCTACATGTTTGGAGAGGGCTTTGATGTATATTGCTGTAAATTCTCTTGTTGTAAAAGCATTAATATCCCCTCCGATGCTGTCAATTTCAATAGATATTGACTTGGCATCACGATTTTTTGTGCCTTGAAAAAATAAATGCTCAAGAAAGTGCGAAATCCCATTTTTTGAAAGTTCCTCATACCTTGAGCCATACTTTACCCATATCCCCAATACAAAAGAATGGGCAAAGGGCATTTTTTGCATTAACAAGGGGACATTAGAAAAAAGATAAGACTTTATTGCCATTAGGGTTTATTCTGCGGTTGAATTGTTTTTAGATATTTCCTTTAAGGCTTCTTTTCTGCTTAATCTTGGTCTTCCTAACTCGTCTAATTCAATTACCTTTACAGGAGTTTGGTCTCCTAATTTTAAAATGTCTGTCACTTTCTGGATTCTCTTATCTGATATTTGTGATATATGAAGAAGTCCCTCTACTCCGGGAAGTATCTCAACAAATGCACCAAAATCAACTATTCTTGTAACCTTTCCCATATATATCTTCCCTAATTCAGCTTCCTGAGTAATACCTTTAATGATATCAATTGCTTTTAAGGCTGAAGCTTCATTGGAAGAAGCGATTCTTACAATTCCTTCCTTGTCTTCAATATCTATCTTTACCCCTGTCTCCTCAATAATTCCTTTAATAACTTTACCGCCGACTCCAATGATATCCCTTATTTTTTCAGGTTTTATCTGAATGGTATATATTCTCGGAGCATATGGAGAAAGTTCTTTTCTTGGAGCAGGTAAAGTTTCTTTGATTTCTTGCAAAATGAATAGTCTTGCTTCTTTTGCCTGCTCAAGGGCTTTTCTGAAAATCTCATAATCAATGCCAGATATTTTTACATCCATCTGGAAAGCTGTTATTCCGTTTTCCGTTCCTGCTACCTTAAAGTCCATATCACCGTAATGGTCT
>JBEPZQ010000038.1:0-10129 GCA_041640755.1 Thermodesulfovibrio sp.
AATAGAATATTCTGTATTCATCATTCTTCCCTCATCAGGTTGAAGTCTTCAAGTTTCAAAGTTGGTTTATTTCTATAAATAATCACAACGACAATCAGTCCTACAGCAACAGCTCCACCAGCAACAGCAATAACAAACAGAGCAAATATCTGTCCTCTTAAATCCTGCATGTAATGGCTAAGGGCAATTAAAGAAATATTTACTGCATTGAGCATAATTTCAATTGAAATCAGCATCATTATGATGTTTCTTCTTATGAGAAATCCTAACGCTCCAATAAAAAACAATATTGCACTTAAAGCAAGATAAAAACTAAGAGGTACCATTTATCTTCCTCCTTAATGATGCCAGTCCTACTCCAATGAGTGGCACAAGAAGAATAAATCCAAGAATAATTAAAGGTAAAAGATATTCGTTAAAAAGAACTATTCCTATGGTTTTTGTATGTCCATGTTTTACGATATAGTCTATTGAGTATGGACCTGTATATTGCTTTTCATAAGTAAATATTCCAATAAAAACAGAGAAAAGCAGAAGCAGGACAGCATATAATCTTGCTCCCCATGAGCGAATAAATACAGATTCTTTTATTTCTTCCTTTAAATTGAGCAGAAATATGGTAAAAATGAACATAACTAAAATAGCACCAGCATAAACTATTATTTGAACCATTGCAAGAAACTCGGCATTAAGAAGTAGATAAATTCCGCCCAGATGAATAAACATTAAAAGTATCCAGAGTAAACTGTGAACAAGATTTTTTCTTGTAATTGCAATAACTGCTGAGCTAACAATAACTGTGGCAAAATATGTAAACAATATCAAAGGTGCCATCATTTCTCCCCATTAAACAAATCTTTTTAAAAAAGCAGTAATCAAAATGTTTACAATTCCCAAAGGAATTAGCACTTTCCATCCAAGACTCAGTAGCTGGTCAAATCTGTATCTTGGAAAAGTTGCTCTTACCCAGATATAAAGGAATATGAAGGCATAAACTTTTATTGCAAACCAGATTATCCCCGGAATTTTATCCAAAAAAGGCAATATGCTTAATACATAATTTGGCACAGTCCATCCTCCAAGAAAGCAGAGGGAGCAAAGGGATGCCATAACATACATTGCAACATACTCACCTAAGAAAAAGGCTGCATATCTGAAAGCACTATACTCTGTAAGATATCCTGCAACAAGCTCTGTCTCTGCCTCAGGAAGATCAAATGGAGCTCTGTTTGTCTCTGCAAAGGCTGAAACGACAAATACAAAGAACCCTATAATCTGAGGTATTGCATATATTCCAAAAACAGATTTCTGCTGTGCAATCACTATATCACTGAGCTTAAGAGAGCCTGCCATAAGCACAACTCCTGCAAGGCTTAGCCCAAGCGCAATTTCATAACTTAATACTTGCGAGGCAGACCTAATTCCACCTAAAAATGAATACCTACTGTTTGATGCCCAACCTGCAAGAATTACTCCATAAACTGAAATTGAAGCCATTGCAAGGATAAATAAAAGCCCAACATTTAAGTCTGCCAAAATAAAGCCGTGTGTGAATGGTATTACAGTTAAGTTAACAATTGAGAAAACCAGTACTATTAATGGTGCAACTCTAAAAAGAAATTTATCTGCCTGCGCAGGCACAATGTCTTCTTTAAAGAAAATTTTTATAAAATCAGCCAAAGGCTGAAGAATTCCATGTGGACCTACTTCCATTGGTCCATATCTTGCCTGAGCTCTTCCAATAATCTTTCTTTCTGCAAGGGTTGTGAGCGCTACATGAGTAAGGACAATCGCAAGGACAACAGCAGTTTTAATAATTGTAACTATCAAAAATTCAAGCATTTTTGTCCTCCAGAATTTCCCTAAATCCTCTCCAAAGCTCCTTGCCTCTCATTGGATAATCCTTTCTTAAAGGATGACCATCCCAATCCTCTGGCATAAGGATTCTTCTTAAATCTGGATGCCCTTTAAAATTTATTCCAAACATGTCATAGCATTCCCTTTCATGCCAGTTTGCACCTTCCCACAAGTCTGTTATCGTTTCAATCTCTGGACTGTCTTCTGGAATTCTTGTTTTTACTCTTATGTGAATTCTGTTTTCAATTGAATAAAGGTTATAAACAACTTCAAAGCGAGGATTTTCACGAAAATAGTCAACACCGCAGAGGTCCTGAAGATGATTGAATTTGTGCATATCTTTTAAATACTGTATCAACTCCTTTAAATGTTCTCTCTTTACCATAACAGAGTATTGACCTCTGAATTCTTCAACAGAGACAATTGATTCACCAAATTTTTCTTTCAAATCTTCAATTATCTCTACTACTTTCTGTGCCATGTAAGAGCTCCTACAACAAATTCGTAAACAAAGCCAACAACTATTAGAAGAATAAAGATTATCATTACAAAAAAGCCTTCCAATGATATTGCATCAAATGCAACTGCCCAAGGATAAAGAAAAATCACTTCAACATCAAACACCACAAATAGGATAGCAAGCATAAAAAATCCGATATTGTATTTTTCTCTTGGTTCAGGACTTGGTAAATTTCCTGACTCGTAGGCAAGAAACTTTACAGGATTAAATTTTCTGGGAGCTACCAATCTGTTTATAATCAATCCTCCAACTCCAAATAGGGTGGCTAAAACTAATGCTATTAAAACTGGCAAATATTCAGTAGGAACATAGCTACCGGGTTGCATTCTAACTCCTCTTAATCTTTATTGGTTTTGGTTCTCTTTTTGCATTTGGAAGTCTGCTTCTGTTAATTCCATCAAGATACCAGAACTTGTTAACATATTCATCCTTTGGATACAGAGCTATAAACTCATCCCAGTTTCTAAGCAAAGCTTCTTTGTCAAAGTAGTTTGTCTTTCTATCATATGAGGCATACTCATAAAACTCAGTGAGCACTATAGCATTTACAGGACATACTTCCTCGCAAAAACCACAAAAAACGCATCTTAAAGCATCTATTTCATACTTTGTAAGCTCCCTTGCACCTGTCTCTTGATTGACTGCATAGTCTATGTAAATGCACATTGAAGGGCAAACCTGTGCACACTTTGTGCATGCAACACAGCGCTCCTTTCCAGTTTCAGGATCACGCACAAAAGCATGTCTTCCTCTGAAACCGGGCTCAACAGGCTTTTTCTCCTTTGGATACCTGATAGTTATTGGCTTGGTAAAAATTGTTCTGAAGGTTATAAGTAAACCCTGAATTAAATCAAAAAGAAGTATCTTTTTCAATAAAGCCCTCATCTGTCAGCCTCTCCCATGACAATGTCAAGTGTTCCAATTATTGCAATAACATCTGCAAGAAGATGTCCTTCACATAGCTTTGGTATAGCAGAAATATGAATAAATGAAGGAGCTCTGACCCTCATTCTGTAAGGTTTTACAGAACCATCGCTTACTATATAAAAGCCTAATTCTCCCTTTGGAGCTTCAATTGCTGAGTATATCTCACCCTTTGGAAACATCTCCATAGTCTCAGCAGTAAATCTGATATATCCGCTCCAAAAAGAGCTGTCAGCTGTTATCTTCCTTTTTGTTTGATGAGGCATGTCCTGTTCTGGCGCACTTTCAGCTAAAACTTCTCCCTGAGGCATCTTCTCAATGCACTGCTTAACAATTAAGCAAGACTGCCTCATTTCCCTTATTCTGCATAGATATCTGTCATATGTATCTCCTTGCACACCAAGTGGAACTTCAAATTCAACATAGGGATATGCATCATAGGGCATAAGCTTTCTTATGTCATAGTAAACTCCGCTTCCTCTAAGTGCTGGACCTGTAATCCCAAGAGATAAAGCCTCATCTGCACTAATTACACCAACATCACGAGTCCTTGCTATCCAAATTCTGTTTTCAGTTAAAAGTCCTTCATACTCATCAATTCTCTGTAGCATTACATCCATAAATTTATAAATCTCATCTAAAACTTCATCCGTTACATCTACTCTTACTCCACCTATTCTTGGATATGTAACTGTTAGGCGAGCTCCGCATATTTTTTCAAAGAAATCAAGTATCTGCTCTCTTTCCCTGAAGGCATAAAGGAAAACTGTCATAGCTCCAATGTCCAATGCATGGGTTGCAAGCCAGAGAAGATGACTGCTAAGACGTGTAAGCTCTGCAACCATTGTTCTTATAAATTTTGCTCTCAAAGGTGGTTCAATTCCTAAAAGTCTCTCAACTGCAAGACAATAACCAATGTTGTTTGACATGCTTGAAATATAATCAAGTCTGTCAGTAAGAGTTATTGCCTGTGCATAGGTTTTATTTTCACCTAATTTTTCAACACCCCTGTGAAGATAACCCACCTCAGGAACAATTTTTACAACTTTTTCACCCTCAAACTCGCAATAAAGCTTTAGCACACCATGAGTTGCAGGATGGTGTGGACCCATCTGAAGAACAAATCTTGTCTCACTGAGTTTTTCTATTTCCAACTGCCCCATCTTCCTGATTCCTTCATTATTTTTTCTTTAAGCTTCATAATTCCGTTAAAAAGTGCCTCTGGTCTTGGCGGACAACCCGGCACATATACATCAACAGGAAGAAATTGGTCTGCACCCTGAACAGTACTGTATGTGTTGAAAATTCCTCCTGTGCATGCACAACTTCCCATTGCAATAACATACTTTGGCTCCGGCATCTGATCATAAACCATTTTTACAACAGGTGCCATTTTGTAAGTTACTGTTCCAGCAATTATAATTACATCTGCTTGTCTTGGTGATGCCCTGAATAAAATACCATAACGGTCAAGGTCAAAACGGGAGGCGCCTGCTGCCATCATCTCAATTGCACAGCAGGCAAGTCCAAAAGTAAGGGGCCAAAGGGAGTTTGAACGCCCCCAATTAATGAGTTTGTCAAGGGTAGTGATGATCACGCTATCACTACCCTTGATGAGTTTCACATCTTTTTCTACTTCAATAATATTATCAGTAGAGGGATGCATAGGTTTCCTTTACATATGCTTCTCTTTTAAGTTTTGATGCTTCATCAGCTGAGACAAATTTTAAAGCTTTTGTTGTGCATTTTGTAACGCATGCAGGCAAAAGTCCTTGATCAACACGGTCTTTACAGTAGTCACACTTTACAACTTTGCCTGTTTCTGGATTCCACTGAGGAACTCCCCAAGGACATGCTGTAATGCATGATTTACACCCAACGCAAAGGGATTGTTCAACAAAAACAATTCCATCTTTTGAGCGTTTCTGCATTGCACCTGTTGGACAGGCTTTTACGCACCAGGGATCTTCACAGTGAAAGCAAGGCATAAAGACAAATCTCTGTCTTGGAAGTCCGCCAATAAGTTTTATATCAGTCTCAATAATTCTGCAAAGTCTTGGTCCAACTGGAAGGTCATTCTTGGTTTTACAGTGAACCTCACAAGCATAACAGCCTATACATTTGTCATGGTCTTGATATATGTAGTAAATACTCATTTCATCCCTCCTATGCCTTCTTAACCTTTACAAAGCATTCAAACAATGCACCAGTGTGACTACCATAAGACATCTTGTCAAAGGCACCCTTAAGCAATCTTCCTTCATTAAGTCCCTTTCCGCAGGAGCGAGTCTTTAAAGGAATCTCATTTTCAAATCCGCGATACATAAATACTGCCTCTGGATGAATAAAAGGAGTAACCTTTGCTTTGATTTTGCCTGAGTAATCTCCTGAGGAAACCTCTACTACATCACCATCCTTAATTCCAAGTTTCTTTGCAACTTGTTCATTAATCCAAAGCTCATTTTCAGGTACAATCTCATTTAAGTATTTGTTGTTATGCGTCTGAACATGGGTGTGAACTGCCATTCTTCCAAATACAAGTCTGAATTCTCCTTCTTCAATATTTGGTTTTGGTGGGCTTTGGAATTCAAGGAAATAAGGAACTTCTCTTTCTGCCATCTTACTTGAAAGTATTTCAATTTTTCCTGAAAGTGTCTTAAACTGTAGCTCTTCCCTTGAGTACATCTTTGCATCTTTACAAATAGCGACCTGTCCTGTTTTTGCAAAATCTTCAATTTTAACCCCTGTGCCTTCAAGTTGATAGTTCCATATATCTTCAATTTTTTCATATGGCATATACTCTCCAGCACCACATGCCTTTGCAAGCCCTGTAAATATCTCCCACTTTCCTTTTGTATCATAAATTGGCTCAATGCTTTTTCTCCTCATAACAAAGGCTGGCTTAGCACCTCTTTGCATACCAATTATGTCATCTCTTTCAAGATATGTTGACTCAGGAAGAACTACATCTGCATACCATGCGGTATTGGAATAATTCGTGTCTATAGCTACAAGTAAATCAAGTCCTTGAAGAGTTTCTTCTATATCTTTCTTTGTAATACCAGCGAATGGGTCATATCTGACAACGAAAAGCCCTTTTATTGGATAAGGCTCTCCTGTTTTTATTGCTTTGTAAAGATGAAGGATATGTCCAGCTCCATCATAAAGAAAACCTTTGCCAGATTCAGCCTCAATTCTTTTGTCCTGTGGAGCAGGAACTCTTTCAAGAAGGCTGTTCAATCCCTTTGCACCAACTTCTTTAGGTGTCTTTGCTAAAATAAGCCCGCCTTTTTGCTCAATTGCACCAAGCAAAGCATTAAGTATAATTATTGCTCTTGCATTGTAGAAGTAATCCATTGTACGGGCTGCAAACCATCCGGGATAAAGAATAACTCTTGGTTTGTCACTTCCAAGCTGTCTTGCAAGATTTATAATTTCATAGGCTGGAATTCCTGTTTCCTTTTCAGCCCATTCTGGTGTATAGGGTTTAATAAAGTTCTCAAGCTCTGGAAGCCCTGTAACAAATCTATCTACAAAGTCTCTGTCAAAAAGATTTTCCCTTAGAATAACATGGATTAGTGCGAGATTTAGTGCATAGTCAGTTCCTGGTCTAATTTGCAAAAACTTTGTTGCCTTTGTAGCAGTTTTAGTGACTCTCACATCTATGTATGTCATCCGAGCGCCGTTGTTAAGAGCTTTCACTATATTGTTTACTTCTCTGACGCCCAATGCTTCTACAGCATTTCTTCCATAGAAAACCATATGTCTTGTGTTTGCAAAATCATATCCAACCTCAGGTCTTGCATATCCAAGAAGACTTTGATAGGCAAGGTCAACATTTTTTCTGCAAAAATCATCGTGGCTGAAATAGTTTGGTGAGCCAATTGATCGCAAAAAAACCCTTTGAATTTCACCAAAAAGTCCGGCTCCTCTGTCCAAAAGAGCAATAGCTTTTTTTCCATACTGCGCCTGAATTTTTCCCACTGCATCAGCCACATAATTGAAAGCCTCTTCCCATGTAGCTCTCCTGAACTGTCCAGAACCTCTTGGACCGGTTCTAATCATTGGATATTGAGGTCTTTCAAAGTCATAAAGAAGTGAAATACCAGCAGAGCCCCTGGCGCAGAGGCTCCTCTCCATGCCAGGGATATATGGATTTCCTTCAATCCAAGTGACTCTGCCGTCTTCAACTTCAACTCTTATTGGACATCTGACTGAACACATTCCGCAATTGCTAAAAACCGAGGTTTTCATGTTTCACCCCTTTTAAAATACACCAAGAAGCTGTAATGCTAAAATTGCAAGACCTACTACTGCAACTCTTTTAACAGCTATAGGACTAATTTTCTTCGCAATACGAGGTCCTATAAAGCCACCTAAGATTGCAGCAGGAAACATTATTAAGAAAAATATTGGATCAAAGTTACCAAATCCATAGTGTCTGAATGTTCCCATGAGAGTATTGAAAAATATTGCAAGGAGAGAGCTACCAACAACTACATACATTGGGAGTCTCATCGCAACTGTCATAAGAGGAACCATAAATGGTCCTCCACCAAATCCAAACATTGATGATGCAATTGCTATGAGAAATGCACCGGGTATTCCTATCCAAAGATTTGCTTTAAATTCTTGTCCCCAGAATTCAATTTTCATCTTTATTTACCTCCTTCCTGTTTTTTCTTTGCAGCTTCTTCAGCTCTCTTCTTAAACTCTTTAAGAATTGCCTGCTCTTTCTTATTCTTCTCAAGATACTTTGGTGTTGTCTGCCATAGCATCAATGCAGCAAGAATCAGAAGCACCCAACCAAAAAGGAATTTATACTGTTCAAGGGTGATAAGCTCTGTGAGTTTCGGACCAATAAATCCTCCTGCCAACATCGCAAGTCCCAATGTTACTCCAAGTTTCCAGTTGATAAATTTGATCTTTGAATAGTTATAAATACCTGAAGCCTGTGAGAAAAGAACAGTTGGCATAACTGATCCAGCAACAACAGTGTGGGGAAGTCCCAACATAACAAGAATTGGATTAAGTATAAATCCACCACCTGCACCCATTACAACTCCAAAGGTTGTTATAGCAGCTGTAAGAAGGAATGGCCACAAGACATTGACAGTTCTACCGGCATTAGGCAGATAAACATTTGGGAAAGAAACAGAGTTTTCAATAACCACAGGATCACTCTTAATCTCCTTGTCAACCTTTGCTACTACAAAGTATTTCCCAGGAGCTGCATTGTCTGGCAAATCAACTACAGCAGTAAATGTGCCATCATCATTAATCTTTAGATTTGATGAGAATATTGCATCCACACTGCGAAATCTTGCTTTAAGAAGTTGCATAGACCTGCGTTTATTCTCCTTTTCATCCATTGGTTCAAGCTTTGTTCCTCTTGAACCAATTATGCTTGCCCAAAGAGTTGTCTGATATCTGTCAATAAGAATTTTTGCAGGATAACCATAAACTGCATCCGCTCCTGCATCCTTTATAACCTTTGAAACGCTCCATTTTTTCCCTTCTTTTTTTGCTGCTTCTAAAACAGACTTGTATTTTTCAGGAACTATCAACCTGTAATAGGCAGGCATATCGTCGGTCATATAAAAGATATAGGGTCTTTTACCTGTTTTTGGGTCTGGATCAGCATCAAGCCTTGCAGCTCTTATTTTTTTCTCTGCCCAAACTTCAATGTAAACATCTTTTCCAGCAGGTGCTTTTCCTGTGACTGTAATTTTTCCACCACCAGAAAGCTGAGTTTTATCAACCTTAATTTCTAATTTTTCTACTGCTTGAGCGTCCTTTGGCGCCTCTGCTGGCTTCTGTTCAACAGGTTGCTGAGATAAACCTGTTGTAGAAAAGGTTAAAACAACAAATAAAGCTAAAAATACAGTGATAAATCGCTTCATTTTCAACACCTCCATATAATTTTGTTATCTTACTATCAATACAGATTGGGTAGCATTTGCAGCTACCTTTTGAGTAACGCTTCCGAAGAGAGTTCTTTCTGTGGCATCCTTTCCCTTAGAGCCAATAACAATAAGGGAATAACTGTTGTCTTTTGCATAGTCAATAATGATATCAGCTGGTGAACCTTCAAGAATTAAAGTTTCTCCTCTCACCCCCTTTTCTTCAAGAATTTTTGAGGCAGTCTTGAGATTTCCCTCTACTTCTGCTCTAAAAATGCTTTCAATTGTTGCACAGTCAACCCCAACTTCAAGAAAACAAACTTTAGGAACAACTGAAAGGATGGTAAGCTGAGAGCCGAATTTTTGAGCTATCTCAATTGCTTTCTCAAGTGCCCTTTTTGACCATTCTGAACCATCAAAACATACTAAAATTTTCTCCATCTTAAACCTCCTGCTTTTTATTCAGATATACTCAATGCAAATGCTTTGCCAAAATTAAGTTATTGAAAAATCTATGAAAATATATAACTGTGGTGTCCCAATTGGAACAATTAAGCAGATTTTTTGTCCCAAATGGAACAATAAAACCTAATTTGAACAGTTTTTATAGAAAATTTTTGAGGCTGTTCCCAAACTTACAAATACATAAAAATCAAGGATTTTTAACCTTTTTTCTTTACCCCTAAACCACTAAGATATCTTAATCCTTTTGTATCGGAGGACAAGCAATGAGAAGACATAATCAACCTAACTTTGCTGACTATCATCATCCCTACTAATGACACATTGAAACCTTTCTTCCCAAAAATAGCGATAGACACTCGTCACTGCGAGCCCCCCTGTTGCGAGCGATAGCGTGGCAATCTGGGGCGAAGCAGTCTCTAATAAGGCTTTATTAAAAAAAAAGTAGAGATTGCTTCGCATC
>JBEPZQ010000038.1:10139-11071 GCA_041640755.1 Thermodesulfovibrio sp.
GATTCTATCTCTATTTTTCGGTCTCTTCCGCAGTATTGACTTCTCCTTCATATATGAGCTTTGCAAAGATAAATACTCCTCTTCGGCAGTCAGGACTACAACCCTGTAAGTCTTTTTAAAGCACTTTTGCTCATATATCTTGGATATACCAACTCTGAAATAGAGCTTTCTAAAAGGCTCAAGTTTGACGATAGGCTTTGCTTTCTCTGCGAATTCTCCAACGGAAACACTCCCAAACATAACACCTTAAGATAAGCATCACTATAAAGGAAGTCTATGGGATAGTATTAAAAAATTGATTTTTTAATGAGAAAAAAGTTGACATTTGAGCACATGACGGGAAAATTAGGTATTCACATCGTGCACCAAGCCATAAACAAAAAGCCTTAAATTTGCTTGATAAAAAACTGAACAAAATTCATATTTACTGCATAGTTTGGTAGGTAAGTCATTGATTTTACTAATAGGCGCGGAGGGGATCGAACCCACGACCTCTTCCGCGTCAAGGAAGCGCTCTCCCACTGAGCTACGCGCCTGATTTTTATAATTATAATTACATTGCGTAATTGTTGTCAAATTTTTAAAAATAATTGGTTAAAGCATTACAAATATTACCATAAATATTTATTTTCTGTTATTGCAAGCAGATAGGTAACGAAGCAATTTCTTTTTTTGGGATTTCCATGTCTCACCTTCTTTGGGAATGTTATTACTAAAGTCAAGTCACACTTTATTACTACATTAAAATGTCACATTTTATTTTAAGCTTCTCCTCCAAGGGTGATTAGCTGCAGGTTTATATTTCTTCTTTTCCTTCTGCTCTCTCTGTTCCTCTATATAAGTCCTGAGATTTAAAATCTCTTCTTTCTCTTTAAGTCTCTCTTTTTCTGTCTTATCTAATCCTTTTATTTCTGAATATCCTATACGTTTGC
>JBEPZQ010000039.1:0-2402 GCA_041640755.1 Thermodesulfovibrio sp.
TAAAGGGGATTGCGACGGGAAGTTAGAACTCTAACTCCCCGTTTACATCGAGGAGCGTCCGAACCTTGACCCCATCTAAAGGGGATTGCGACGATAACTCCCTTGCCTCTTTCTTAGGGGCTTTCCCGCCTGTCCGAACCTTGACCCCATCTAAAGGGGATTGCGTCATTTTAAAATTAGAAACGTTTCTGAAACATTTCTTTTCTTTCTTTTAACCATAACATCTTTGTAAACTGTCTTAAGATCCATTGCAGGTAGCAAGTACAAATCTATCATTTTTTAGAAGGAGGTTAGGGTATGAAAAAGGTTGCTTATTCTATCTTCTTTGGTCTGTTTTGTATTATTTTGGTAGCTGGTTGTGCTACTATTGTCGGTAAAGGTGGACCAGAAAAACTTGCTATCAATTCAAATCCATCAGAAGCTAAAGTAGTTATCCTTGATGAGAGTGAAAAAGTTGTATTTGAAGGTACCACTCCAACTACCGTAAACTTAGACAAAAGCAGAGGCTTTTTCAAAGGTAAAAAATATACAGTAAAAATTAATAAACCCGGCTATGCTGAACAGGTTGTTACAGTAGACACTGTAGTTAACGGATGGTATGTTGCAGGAAATCTGGTATTTGGCGGACTCATTGGATGGTTAATAGTTGACCCAGCAACTGGTGCAATGTGGACTCTTGATACAAATGAAATCAACGCTACACTTACACAACTGAATAAGAGCTCCAATGACGCTACTTTGCATATTGTTACATTAGACGAAGTACCAGAGCCTCTCAAGGCTAAGTTGGTAAAACTTACTCCTTAAGAAATAATTTCTCTGCTACCTGCAATGGATTGTATGTGGTATAATAAAGAATATTTCCTTCCTAAAGATGCTTTAAATCTAATCATTGAAAGAAATCTTCTTAAATGCCTTTCTCCTGAGACAGGAAGAGTTATATACGAAGATATCTTCGCTCCTGAAGACTTATCGGGATTTAATCGCTCAATAGTTGACGGATTTGCAGTAAGAGCATCCGATACTTTCGGTGCTAAAGAGACCTCTCCAACTTACCTTACTCTTAAAGACGATATACCTATGGGAGCTATGCCTGATTTTTCCTTAAATATTGGTGAAGCAGCTTCAATTGCAACGGGGGAATGCTTCCTGAAGTAGCAGATGATGTTGTCATGCTTGAGCATGTTAATGTAGTGCCTTCTGATCATTATCTATTAACTATCAACAACTCACCATCCACCAATTACCTTTTTTTCTGAAGGGCTATCATAAGGATAGATATTGCTGCAGGAGTAACACCGGGAATTCTCATTGCTTGGCCAATTGTTCTGGGCTTTACTTCGCTGAGTTTTTGGATGACTTCCCTTGAAAGTCCTGAAAGATTAAAGTCAAAATCCTCAGGTATTGTCTTATCCTCAAACTGCTTCATTCTCTCAACAAGCTCCATCTGTTTGGCAATATAGCCTTCATACTTGATATGAATCTCAACAAGTTCCTCAACTTCCTTTGTTATCTGAATCTCTGACGGAGCAAACTTTTTAATAAATTCGTAGTTAATCTCTGGTCTTTTTAGAATTTTATCCAGAAATGTCGCCTCTTCAATTGGTGTAGTTCCAGCTTCAACCAATGCTTTATTCAGCTCTTCAGATGCCTTTATAGTAGTCTCCTTAAGCCTTTTAATTTCTCCCTCAAGCATTTCTCTTTTTTTTCTAAATCCTTCGTAAGTTTCCTCATCAACAAGACCAATTCTGTAACCGTAATCCCTTAGTCTAAGGTCTGCATTGTCGTGTCTAAGAAGAAGTCTAAACTCAGCACGGGAAGTAAACATTCTATATGGCTCGTTTGTTCCCTTTGTCACAAGGTCATCAATCAAAACTCCGATATAAGCTTCATCCCTTCTTAAAATCAAAGGCGATTGACCTTTTATCTTTAATGCTGCATTTATTCCTGCCATCAATCCCTGAGCTGCAGCTTCTTCGTATCCGCTTGTTCCGTTTATTTGCCCTGCAAGATAAAGCCCGTCAATACCTTTTACTTCAAGGGTATGCTTTATTTGGGTTGGATATACAAAATCATACTCAATTGCATAGCCGGGTCTCATTATTTCAGCCTCTTCAAGACCGGGAATTGTTCTTACAAAAGCAACCTGAACATCATAGGGAAGGGATGTAGGGATACCATTTGCATAAAACTCTTTTCTGCTTAAACCTTCAGGTTCAAGAAAAATCTGATGTCTTGTTTTCTCTCTAAATCTTACTACCTTGTCCTCAATTGAGGGACAATAGCGAGGTCCTATGCCCTTTATTTTTCCACTGTAAAGAGGAGAACGGTCAAGGTTATTGAGGATTATTTCATGTGTTTTTGCATTTGTGTATGTAATGTGGCATGGAACCTGTGGATTT
>JBEPZQ010000039.1:2412-5026 GCA_041640755.1 Thermodesulfovibrio sp.
AGTTGAATATGAAAATGGAGGAGGAGGGTCATCGCCCCACTGCTCTTCAGTTTTTGAAAAATCAATGGTTTTTGCATCAATTCTCGGCGGTGTGCCTGTTTTAAGCCTTCCTAACCTGAGGCCAAGTTTTTTAAGTGAATCCGAAAGTTTTTTGGAGGGAAACTCGCCAGCCCTTCCTGCTTCAAAACTATCAAGTCCAATGTGAATAAGCCCGTTCATAAATGTTCCGGGCGTTATTATTACTGCCTTTGCCTCATAAAAAACTCCAAGAGAAGTGACAATGCCCTTGACTTTTCCGTTTTCAACAATAATATCATCCACCATTGCCTGCTTTATAGCAAGATTTTCAGTGGATTCAAGAAGCTTTCGCATATAAACATGATAAAGAATTCTGTCAGCCTGAGCCCTTAATGACCATACAGCTGGTCCCTTTGAGCGATTCAGCATTCTAAACTGTATGCCTGCTTGGTCTGTAATGACTGCCATTACTCCACCTAATGCATCAATCTCCCTTACGAGATGTCCCTTTGCAAGCCCTCCAATTGCGGGATTACAGCTTAGTTGGGCAATGGTATCAAGGGAAATCGTAAAAAGGGCTGTTGCAAGCCCCATCTTTGCACAAGCATGGGCTGCCTCACATCCTGCATGCCCTGCACCAACAACTATTACATCAAAATCTCTTTCCTTATACATTTTCCTTCCCGCATTTTTAATGAATAGTGACTTGTCTTCTAATCGTTACAGACACATTTGCAGTCAGCAAAAAATTCTATTATGATTATAACCTGAATTGCACGATTTTTTATAATTATACTGTCATCCCAAAAATAGCGATAGAAATCCAATAATTGGTATAACCATTTGAAAATTAAGTATTGTTGCTGTCATTGCGAGCATCCGAAGGATGCGAAGCAATCTCTACTTTTTTTTAATAAAGCCTTACTATAGACTGCTTCGCCCCAGATTGCCACGCTATCGCTCGCAACAGGGGGCTCGCAGTGACGAGTGTCTATCTCTATTTTTCGGTGTCATGCGATCTACTTTTATCAGAGAAAGAGGTGCAATTCTTCAACGAAAAAAGAGATCACTTCGGCTTGCTGTCGCAAGCCTCGTGATGACGGAAAAGGGTGCTCCGCAAGCCTCGTGATGATGGAAAAAGGTGTCGTTGCGACTCCGAGCGAAGCGAGGAGGAAGCAATCTCGTCGTCATAGTGCCAGAGAGCGACAGTGCTACAGAGCGATAGCGTGGCAATCCAACAATTCGTCACTGCGAGCCACTCGATGTGGCGAAGCAGTCTCTAAGATGATGTAAAACGTAAGACGTGAGGCGTAAAAGGCAAAAGACGAGATTGCTACGCACCTTCGGTGCTCGCAATGACGGAAAAAATAAACGGGCAGACTCGCAATGACGGAAAAAATAAACGAGCAGTCTCCCTATGACGGAATAAGGTGTTCTTCGGTGAGGCTTGCAATGACAAAAAAATATACGAATGGCTCGCAATGCCCCACCTACCCCGTCATTGTGAGGAGCATCAGCTCCGAAGCAATCTCGTCTTTTTCTTTTGCAGTGAGGAGATTGCCACGCCTGCCTGTCGGCAGGCTCGCAATGAAATGATGGGGTATGGGAGAACTGAGATTTCCAAGCCTCACCTTCGGTGAGGCTTGCAATAACGAGATAGAAAGATTTCTCGTAATGTCGAGCTTGGAGGATGCCTCGCAATGTCCGAAAGGCGGATTGTCACACAGGAATTGCTCGCAATGGCAGGCTTCAAGCTTTTGTAAAATCGCTTAATTTAAATCTTAACGTTTTGATTGCTAAAATTTTTAATTGGGGAAGGAAAGAAGCTTTTAAAAATATAGTTTTTTAACTTTCCATAAAAGGATTTGAACTCTAACAAAATCTCTAAGCCATATATGATTTTCACTATAATTAACAAATCGTGAAAGTAAGTCTAATTCCTCTTTGCTAACTTTTCTTCCCAGTTTAAACCTCCAGTGTTCAAGCATCTCATAATGGCTATGATAAGCAAAGGAACTTTCGCAACAATAGGATTTATGTAAAATTAACTTGTAGTTTTTGTATTTGGCAGAAAATTTATTAATATCCAAAAATTTCTCTGTAACCAAGAAAATATTTTCTACTTGAGCTTGGAATAATTTATCTAAAGATTTTTCAAGTCCATACTCTGTTAGATGTAAACTATTGCAGGCAATTACAAAATTAAAATTGTCCAATTCTGATAGGGATAAATCCTCAAACTTATTTGAAATAATATTTGGCATTGTACCGTATTTGTTTGCTTCAATGCAAATCAAATCTCTCATGGATTTAGAGGGTTCTAAAATAGTAACATCAAAGCCTTTTTTGAGCAATGGAAAACATAAAACTCCGTCTCCTGCTCCAATGTCAATAATTTTATGATTATTTTTAACAACAGACAATAAAGTATTAATGATTGGTTCATGATAACTGTTATGCTCACGCCAGAGTTTATACCACTTGGCGTATTCATTCCAATAAGAAATAGTATTTATCCTATCTGTTGTCATACTATCCAAAATAAAAAAGGCCACGAGCTAAGGCTTCTGCCTCACTCGTGGCCTTCATGACCACA
>JBEPZQ010000039.1:5036-10969 GCA_041640755.1 Thermodesulfovibrio sp.
CCACAATTTTTAAATTAATATACTCTACTCAACTTATTAGAATTTTGTCAAATTTTCCATAAGTAGAGATAGAAACTCATCACTACAAGCCTCCCTGTTGCGAGCGGAGCAAAGCAATTACCCACATTGTCACAGCGAGCCCCTCGATGGGGCGAAGTAGTCTTTAATTGGTGACTGTTGATTATTGGATAGTGGATGGCGCATAAAAGCTTGTTTTTGTTACTGCCTTATTAGATGTAAGGGCATTTTTTGACTGTCATTGCGAGGAGCTTACTTCTCCGTCATTGCGAGGGACGAAGTCCCGAAGCAATCTCGTCCTTCTCTTTCAATAAGGAACGGGATTGCTTCGTCGCTGACGCTCCTCGCAATGACAGGATGGGCATAAAGGAACGAGATTGCCACGCCTCGCTTTTGGTGAGGCTCGCAATAACGAGATAGAAAGATGCCTTGCAATGACGAGAGTCTATCTCTTTTTTTCGGTAATGCTTTGCTTGTTAGAGTTCATAACAGATAATTATGATAAAATATCATAAAATATTGAAATGAATTTTACTGAAAGCCAGATATTAAGCATTTCTTCTGTCTTGAGGAAAGAGTCTCTAAGTCTTGTTGAAAAGATAAAAAACAACAAGAAAATCTACAACCTATCTATCTCTTCCCTCGCATTGGGTCTTATTTTTTTAGATGAGAGTTTTATCGTTTTTGAAGATGATGAGGAAAAAGCCTATAATCTGTATATTGGCATAAGGGCATTCTCAGAATTTCTTAATGCACAGAAAAACATTATTTTTCTTCCTTCAGAGGGAAGTGAAAGAATGCCTGCTATCCTAAAAATATTTAACACCGAAGAGAAAAGGGTAATAACAACATTTTCAGCATCAAGGATAAACGCTCAGTTAGCTTCTATGAGCATTAATCTTAAAAAAGGAGAAAATATTGAACGAGATATCTTAAGAAATAAGCTTTTGGAGCTTGGATACAAGCAGGTTGAAATTGTTTTGCAGGAAGGAGAGTTTTCTCATCACGGATGGGTGTTTGATATATGGAGAATAGGAGAAGATTACCCAGCAAGAGTAGAATTTTTCGGAGACGAGATAGATGAGATAAAGCTTTTTTATCCAGATACTCAGCGTTCTTTTAAAGGTTTAGATGAAATATGGATTATTCCTGCTGAGGAAAAAGAAAGAGAAAACGAACTTCTCGGTCTATTTGAATTTGACAGAATTATTGTTTGCGGTAATGAATCAGCAACAATGCCAATCAATCATTCACAATCATCTGTCCATTGGATATCGCATTTGCCTATTCAATTCTCGCCTGATGCAATTGATGGAGAAGACAAGTCTTTATCAGGTTTTGGCATTCTGCCACACGAAAGAAAAGCTTTTTCAGATTTCCCTAAAAATCTTAAAAAACTCGGCATTCCTATAATATTCACTGTTAGTTCCAGAGGAAGAGCAGAAGTTGTTAAAGAAACACTTTTTAATCATGATATCATCGCTCCAATTGTTTATAAAAATGAAGTTGGAACATATTCAGGAAAATATCTGATAACTATCTCTGAGCTTCCAGTCGGATTTTTCAGAGAAAATCTAATGGTAATCACCGAAACCGAGATTTTCAGCGAAAAAATAAAAAAGAAGAAAAAGCTTGCTATTCAAAAGCTTCCGATTGATGGAATTGAGATAAACGAGGGAGACTATGTAGTCCACAAAGATCACGGGATTGGTATATTTCGGGGCATAAAAAGACAAAGATATGAGGACACTGAAGAAGATGTTCTCGTAATTGAATACAAAGACAGAGATGTCCTTTATGTTCCTACTTGGCGGATTGAAAAAATATATAGATATTCTGCAAGGGAAGGATTTGTTCCACCTATTGATAAACTCGGAACTCAAAGATGGAACAAAGCAAAGGAAAGAGAAAGAAAAAGAATTCATGACATTGCAGACAAACTTCTTAAGCTTTATGCCCAAAGGAAGACAGAAAGAGACTATTCTTATAGTGAAGATACAGAGATTCATAGGAATTTTGATGATGTATTTCCATATGAGGAAACTGAGGATCAACAGAAGGCAATAGAGGAAATATTAAAAAAGATGAGAGAGCCTTATCCAATGGAAGTTTTACTTTGCGGAGATGCTGGTTATGGCAAAACTGAGGTTGCGATGAGGGCAGCGTTCAGAGCAGTCTATGATGGAAAACAGGTTGCTGTACTTGTTCCTACCACATTGCTTTGTGAACAGCATTACAGGACCTTCAAAAAGAGATTTGAAGCATTTCCAATAAGAATTGAGCATCTTGACAGATTTCGCTCTGCGAAAGAAATAAAAAAGGTTGTTGAAGATACAAAACTTGGCAAAGTTGACATTCTCATAGGCACTCATATTCTCGTATTAAATGACATTGAATTTGCTGATCTTGGGCTTTTGATAATAGATGAGGAACAAAAGTTTGGAGTAATTCAAAAAGAAAAGCTCAAGGAAAAATATCCTAAAGTAGACCTTCTTACAATAACTGCAACACCGATTCCAAGAACCCTTCAAATAGGGCTTAGCGGATTATGGGATATTTATGTTTTACAGACACCTCCAAAGGAAAGATTAGCAGTAAAAACATTTATAATTCAGGAAAATGAAGCAATAATCAAAGAAGCAATTGAAAGGGAACTTCAAAGGGGCGGACAGGTATATTTTCTTCATAATAGGATACAGGATATAAATGTCGTATTTTCAAAACTTCAGCAAATTGTCCCTCAAGCAAGAATTGCAGTTGCATATGGACGCACCAAAGGAAAAATTCTTGATACAATAATGGTAGATTTTCTTGATGGTAAAATTGACATTTTACTTTGCACTTCAATTATAGCAGCTGGAATTGACATACCAAATGTAAACACTATAATTATAGACCAGGCTCACACTTTTGGACTTAGTGATCTTTATCAGATAAGAGGAAGAGTTGGCAGAGGCTTCAGACAGGCTTATGCATATCTCATTATTCCACCAGAGGATGTGCTGACTGAGAATGCCAAAAAAAGAATTAAGGCTATTCAGGAGATGAGTTATCTGGGTGCAGGATTTCATATTGCCCTTCGAGACCTTGAGATAAGAGGAGCAGGAGAGCTTCTTGGAGTTGAGCAGTCTGGTATCAACAGGCTCGGCTTTGACCTTTACATAGAGATGCTGAATGAGACAATCAGAGAAATGAAAGGTGATGTATTGCCTCAAAAAATGCTTCCAGAGGTTAAACTTTCAGTTTCTGCGTTCATTCCTGAGGACTACATAGAGGAAACTTCAATGAGGATTAGAGTTTACAGAAAACTTAGTCAGGCTAATGATGTAGCTGAGATTAACAAGCTTTATGAAGAACTTTTTGACAGATTTGGAAAATTTCCAACCCCAGTAGAAAATCTTTTCAAAATTGCCGAAATAAGAGCATTAGCTAGCAAAATTAATATCTCTCAAATCTTACAAAAAAAGTCAGGCTTTTTGTTTAAAATACAAGAAAAACTTGATGAAAATTTCATTAAAAATTTAATTTCTGCTCTTACAAGATTTAAAAAACAAGGGATTATCAATACTTTAAAATTTTATCCCAATGGATTTGAAGTTGGAATAACAAATTTTGATAGATTGACAATGCTACTGAAAAAACTTAATGCCACATTAAACAATGTTTGATGTCATATCCTTTTCTATTCCCAATACAGATTTTGAATAATTTAGCCTATTTTCAAGAATGTAAAAATAAACTGAGTCCTCTGCAGGATGAATAACTCGTTTCAGTTCAATTTTGCATTTTTCAAGCTTTCCATATGTTATATCGCCCTCAAATACTGAATTTTGGACCCACATGAGGTATTTTTTGAGCACTTTCCTGACTTTGTTTACCCTCTCTTCTGCTATGTCATAAGTAACAATCACATAAGGCATCTTCCTTACCACCAAGCTTTAAAGGGTTTGTAAATTTCATCACCCAATAAGTGTTTAATTAGCTTATAACATTCAATCCTAATAAGCATTCGGTATGAGACCTTTCTCTGAAGCCTGCGATGCTTTATAGTTGTTGAGAGTTTTTCATCAAACTCTTTAATGAATTTCTTCCTTGCATTTTCAGTAAGATAGCAGTAATTTACATCTTCATCAAAGTCTTCACAGTCAAGCTGAGAAGTGTTTATAAGTTTAAAAATTATTGGATCTGCGATCAAAGGCTTAAATATTTCTGCTATGTCAAGGCAAAGGGAAAATCTTCTCTCCATTGGCTCGTGAAGATAGCTTATTGTTGGATTAAGCTGAGTATGATAGAGTTCATTTAAAACAGTGGTATAAACAAGAGAATTTGCGAATGATATTAAAGCATTTAATGGATTTGTTGGCGGACGCCTTTGCCTTTTTTCAAAAGAGAAATTTTTAAGTATCACATTGAACGATTGATAATAGGCATTCTTTGCTCTTCCCTCACAGCTCATAAGCTCTGCAATTGAGCCCGAAAGCTTGGCACTTAGAAGTTCTTTCTCAATTTTCTCAATGAATGGCTCTGTATTTTTGTATGCCCTTAAATTTCGCATCATATGATGCATTGCACCTTCCACGCAGCAGTAGGCTAAGTAAAATCTTCGTTCGCTGTCAAGATAATGTTCAACTTGTTTTACCAATAACTCTCCTGACAAATTTTTATCTCTTGGAAGAAAGCTTCCTGAGTAAAAACCGTAGTAGTTGTAAAAGTGAACTGGTTTGTTTTGCTGAGATAGGAAATTAAGAAGCTTTGTATTTAGTTCAACCTCTCCAAAAACATGAATTCCTTCTACATCCTCAATTGGAATAGCCTTCTTTTCCCCTTTTTCATTCTCAATATAAACAGTATTTTCTTTTCGCCTTATTTTGCCATTTGAGAATATGTAATAGTGCCGAGCCATTTATCCAAAACAAAGCTCAAAATAAGCACATTTTCTGCAGTATGGCTTTTTCTGTACAGCAGGTGGGAATTTCATCTGTGTAATCTCATGAACTTTTGTGAGAGCCTCTTCAACTTCCTTTTCAGCCTCAGGAGTTAAAACTACTTCTTCTTTTTTCTTAATTTTTGGATAATTTATTATTCCCTTCTTCTCTATGCCAAGCTGTTTAAGATAATAAAGATAATATAGAATCTGAATTCTGTCAGCATGGGCAAGCTTATTTGAATATTTAACTTCTCTTATTCTTTCGTCATCCAAAATATCTATGCAGATGAGATTATCAATTAAAACCTCTTTTTTGTTTTGTCTTGGATAAACATATTCCTCAAGAAGGCGACCAAGAAGAACTTTCTCTGATGTGTTCTCCATCTGAATACCTCTGTCAAAAAGCCAAAGCTTTCTTTCACATACATAAAGATAATTAACTTTTATTCCATTT
The DNA here is from genome assembly GCA_041640755.1 of Thermodesulfovibrio sp. Taxonomy (GTDB): domain Bacteria; phylum Nitrospirota; class Thermodesulfovibrionia; order Thermodesulfovibrionales; family Thermodesulfovibrionaceae; genus Thermodesulfovibrio. Next base: position 10,436 of record JBEPZQ010000039.1, read on the forward strand.
GTCTTAAGCAAATCAAAATCAATAGCTGTCTGGCTCATGGGAGTTCAAAAATTTTTCTCATAAATCTCCCTCAAATGTGGAGGCAGTAACTCTGCTGGATACTTTCTTTCTCCAATCTCCTTTAAGTGCCACCACCATTTCTCTATTGGATGCTCTATTGGCTCAGCCTCATAAGGAGCATCGCTTCCATGCTTTACTACCCACTCAATAAGCTTTTTATCTATCTCCATTACTCTTGGGTCGTTGCTTAGCCCAAGTTCCTCTATTTCGTCCCTAACCATAAGTGATGTAGCAGCAAAGTGATAACAGGTCCCCTCTGGAAAACTAAATTCATCAATGGTTGCATACCATCCCCATTTTTCAATAAGCTCATCAATATATATTGATGATACCATCCCTTTTAAACCCTCTTTTATAATTTTTTACTTCATAAAAATCAAGCATTGGTAACATTTTTTCTCTCAAGTGTTTATAAATTAAATGGTTCATATGAAACATCATTACCTTAAAGATAGTGTGCTGGTGGAGAAAATT
>JBEPZQ010000040.1:0-2048 GCA_041640755.1 Thermodesulfovibrio sp.
ATATCCCTTTCTGATATGTTCAGCAGAGATTGTAGAATTTTTATTGAAATAGGCTTTTCAGAGACAAACAATAGAGCTTCAATAATGCTCTTTATTTGGTCTTTGAATAAATGCATGGACATCAAATTATACACTAACAAAATTAAAAAATGCAAATTTAATTTTATAAAGGCAAAAAATTCCCAAATCGTTTATACTGAATATGTAAATTTTTATGGAGGGAGTATTATGGAGTGGTATAGGATAAGTATTAAAGAAGTTTTCAGCAAATTAAATACCACAGAAAAGGGCTTGACAAGTGAGGAGGCTGAAAAGAGAATCAAGATTTATGGGAAAAATATACTGGGTGAAGATGAAAAAATAAGCAAAATTAAGATGTTTTTGCGTCAGTTTACAAGTCCTTTGATTTACATATTAATCATAGCAGGCATAATAACTTTATTTCTGAAGGAATACATTGACGCAGGAGTAATATTTGCAGTTGTTATTCTAAATGCCATAATAGGTTATATTCAGGAATACAAGGCTGAACAAAGCATGAGAGCTTTGAAAAAGATGTTGATTCCTTGGGCAAAGGTAATCAGAGATGGAGTTGAAAGAGAAATAAACAGTGAAGAGCTGGTTCCTGGAGATGTTGTAGTTTTGTATTCTGGCATTCGTGTTCCCGCAGATATAAGATTAATTCATACAGTTGAGCTAAAGATTGATGAGTCAATACTTACAGGAGAATCCCTTCCAGCTGAAAAGCATCATCACACAATAAAGGAAGAAGGGCTAACATACGGAGACCAAAGGAACATGGCATTTAAGGGAACGATTGTTGTAAGCGGAAGAGCAAAGGGAGTTGTAGTTGCAACTGGAATGAATACAGTTTTTGGTAAGATTGCAAAAAGCATAAAGGAAGCAGAAACAGTAAAAGCTCCTTTGCAAGAGAAGTTTACAAAGTTTGCAAACACTATTGGAATCGTAATTCTACTGGCATGTTTATTTCTTTTTATTGCTGGATTCATTGCTGGCGAGTCAATAAAGACAATGTTTATGACCGCAGTGGCTGCAGCGGTTGCTGCAATTCCTGAAGGATTGCCTGTAGTTGTAACAATAACTCTTGCAGTAGGAGTGGCAAGAATGGCTAAACATCACGCCATTATTAGAAAACTTCATGCAGTAGAAACACTTGGTAGCACAACTGTAATTGGCTCGGATAAAACAGGGACACTTACTAAAAATGAAATGACAGTTAAGTTAATATTTGATGGAAAAAATATATACGAGGTTGAAGGAAGTGGATATGAGCCAAAAGGCAAAATCCTTAACAATGGAATACCAATTGAGCCATTAAAACATAAGGAGTTGATTGAGGTTTTGAGAATTGGATTGCTTTGTAACGAGTCATCTCTTTACAAAGAAAACGGTGATTATAAAGTTCAAGGAGACCCAACCGAAGGAGCTTTAATTGTCTCTGCAATGAAGGCAGGATTAAATCCTGAAGAGGAAAAGGAAAAATACAGGCAGGTAGCAATAATTCCATTTGAATCTGAGAGGGGCTATATGGCAACTTTGCATTCTTACAGAGGTAAAAAATATCTATTTTTAAAGGGAGCACCTGAGAGGCTTCTTCCGTTATGTATAAAAGACTCATACGGAAAAGCTTTGGACAATGAAAAAGTTTACGAAATTTCTGAAAATTTTGCAAAGAAAGGTTTAAGGGTTTTAGCATTTGCATATAGAGAGGTATCGGAGGATGTAGAAGAAATCTCATGCAAGGAAATTGAAAAATGTGATACAATTACGGGACTAATTTTTGCAGGACTTCAAGGTATGATTGATCCTCCTCGTCCAGAAGTAATTGAAGCAATAAATGGATGTAAGAGGGCAGGAATAAGAGTAATAATGATAACAGGAGACCATGCAGTTACTGCTAAAGCAATAGGACAGATGCTTGGAATTTCAGATGAAAAATCTAAGGTTCTTACTGGTAAAGAGCTTGAGAAGATGAGCGATGAAGAGCTTTTTCAAAAGGTAAAAGAAGTATCAGTGTATGCGAGAGT
>JBEPZQ010000040.1:2058-10799 GCA_041640755.1 Thermodesulfovibrio sp.
AATTCAGAATTGTTGAGCAGTTGAAGAGACATGGTGAGATTGTAGCGGTAACAGGTGACGGTGTTAATGACGCTGCAGCACTGAAAGCTGCCCATATAGGAATAGCTATGGGTAAAAGTGGAACAGATGTTGCTAAAGAAGCCTCTGATATGGTGCTTACTGATGATAATTTTGCAAGTATATTTCATGCAGTGAAAGAAGGAAGGATTGTTTTTGATAATATCAGAAAGGTAACATTTTTTCTTATTCCAACAGGATTGGCATCAATACTATCCATTGCCATGGCAATTTTCTTTGGACTTCCCATTCCATATGTTCCAGCCCAGATACTTTGGATAAACTTAGTAACAAATGGGCTACAAACTTTAGCGCTTGCCTTTGAACCGGGTGAAAAAGATGTTTTAACCAGACCCCCAAGATCTCCAAAGAAAGGTATCATGTCACGGTTATTGATTGAGAGAACAGTGATAGTTGGAACATTAATATCAATAGGTACAATCGTGGCATTTATTTCTGAATTGCATTTAGGAGCATCCATTGAAAAGGCAAGGACTATGGCAGTAACAACTATGGTTTTTTTCCAATTTTTCCAAGCTTGGAACAGCAGATCTGAGTATGAATCTATTTTTCGGATTAATCCACTCAGTAATCCTTTCTTATTCTTCGGTCTGGTTGCTTCAACTATTGCCCAGTTGGCATTTATTTATTCTCCCCTATTCCAATGGATATTTAGAACAGAGCCTATTTTACTTTCTGAATGGCTTAAAATTATTCCTTTAGCCCTTTCTGTTGTGTTGGTGGTAGAGATAGATAAATGGATAAGAAGGCGAAAGAGAGATAGAGGCAATTAGAGAGTTGAATTTTATACAAAGTTTTTTTAATATAAATATAAATTAATTTGGGTGATTTTAAAACGTCATCGCGAGTAAAAAAAAACATTTTATTTTTATGAGATTGCCACACCTCACCTTCAGTGAGGCTCGCAATGACGAAAAAGAATGAAAAGTAAGATGCGATGACACTTGAGAATTGCACAATTTAGGATTAAAGTGCACTTGGTGAATTTTGATTTTTTAACTCAGCAAAAGGGGGTATTAAGAATGAAAAGGGGTAAAAAGCTGTTGGGATTATTTTTAATGGTTTGTTTTATTGTGTTTTCTCTATCCACCAGTCTCTTTGCAAAGGAACCAATCAAGATAGGGGCGATATTCTCTGTTACAGGTGCTGCTTCCTTTTTAGGGGAACCGCAGAAAAATACTGTTTTGATGTTAGCTGAACAGATTAATAAGGCAGGCGGTATTAATGGTCATCCAATTGAGGTGATTATTGAGGATTCAAAAAGTGATGAGTCGCAGGCTGTTCTTTCTGCAAAAAAGCTTATTGAAAGGGATAATGTTGTTGCTATAATTGGACCTTCTACAACAGGAGAGTCTATGGCTTTGATTCCCATTGTAACTTCTGCAAAGATTCCATTGATATCATGTGCAGCTGGTGCTAATATAACCACACCTGTTAGTGAGAGATATTGGGTATTTAAGACAGCTCAGTATGACACAAGTGCAGTTGAAGCAATTTATAGATATATGCAGAAAAAGGGAATAAAAAAAGTTGGAATATTAACTATCTCTACAGCCTTTGGTGATGCAGGACGAAAAGCACTCTTGGAATTAGCTCCTAAATTCGGAATACAGGTTGTTGCTGATGAGAGATACGGTCCAAAGGATACAGATATGACAACTCAGCTTACTAAGGTTAAATCTGCAGGTGCTCAGGCAGTCATTAACTGGTCAGTAGGACCTGGACAAGTAATAGTAACTAAAAACTGGCATGCCTTAAAAATGGGTATTCCATTATTTCAGAGTCATGGTTGGGGTAGTAAGAAAAACATAGAACTTGCTGGAAAGGCAGCTGAAGGCGTTATTGCTCCACTTGGAAGAATAGTTGTATGGGATAAACTGCCTGATAAACATCCTCAAAAGCCAATACTTAAAAAATATGTTACAGACTACATGGCAAGATATAAAGGTGAACCGGGAACTTTTGGCGGACATGCCTATGATGCTTTTATGTTAGTAGTTGATGCGGCAAAGAGGGTGGGTCCGGATAGAGCTAAAATAAGGCAATACATTGAGAATAATATTAAAAACTGGCCCGGTATTGGGGGTGTGTTTAACATGTCTGCAAAGGATCACTGCGGACTTACAGTAGATTCTTTTGAGATGGTAATCATAAAAAATGGTGATTGGGAGATACTGAAATAGAGCTGTCGGTTTTTTTACAATTTCTGTTTTCTGGGTTAACTGCAGGAGCTGTTTATGCTCTTGTAGGGATTAGTCTGAATATTGTATACAACTCTACATCAATTATTAATCTTGCACAAGGAGAGTTTGTTGTTTTGGGAGGCTTGGGGATGTGGTATTTCTTAGAACATCTCCAGCTTCCATTTTTTTTATCATTCCTTTTAACAATTACAGTCGCTGCTCTTTTAGGACTTCTAATGGAAAGATTGACAATTCGTCCACTAATAAAAAAGGCTAATCTTTTATTAATGATAATGGTCACAATTGCTGTTTCAATACTTTTAAAGGGCTTGCTAATGTTTAAATTCGGCAAAGACCCTTATGCATATGCTCCATTTACTGAAGGAGAGCCAATAAATATATTTGGAGCAGTTATAAGTCAGCAGATACTATGGGTTATTGGAATTACTTTTTCATTGATTCTTTTGCTCAATCTATTTTTCAACAAGACTTTGCTTGGAAAAGCTATGAGAGCCTGTTCACTTGACACTAAAGCAGCAAGGCTCATGGGTATAAATGTATCAAGAATCGTAATGCTTTCCTTTGTAATTAGCGCAATTATTGGTGCGGTTGCTGGAATTGCTATCACTCCTATAACTCTTATGGAATATGACAAAGGCGCTATTCTAACAGTGAAAGGTTTTACTGCTGCCATACTTGGAGGACTTGGCACTTCAAAGGGTGCGGTATTTGGTGGTTTTTTGCTGGGAATTCTGGAATCACTTACAGCGGGTTATATTCATTCGGGAATTAAAGACGCTGTAGCTCTTCTGCTTTTGCTCATTGTTTTGTTTTTTAAACCAGCAGGAATCTTTGGTAGCAAAGAAGTTATAAAATTGAGAAAACTCTAAATGGCGAAGAGAGACTATATAAGTTTGTTGATTTTTGCTCTGTTAATTTTATGTTTTCCTGTGTTCGTTCAGGACAATTATATTCTTACTGTAACAATATTTGCAGCTATAAATTCACTTGTGGCACTTGGACTTACAATTCTTATGGGATACGCTGGTCAAATTTCTTTAGGACAGGCAGGTTTTTATGGAATTGGTGCTTATATTTCTGCTATTTTAAGCCTTAACTTTGGCTTACCAGTTGTTTTTAGCATGTTTTTATCGGTAATCGTTAGTGCTTTGATATCAATTTTACTTGCGATTCCAGCTTTAAGATTAAAAGGTCATTATCTTGCTGTTGCTACATTGGGATTTGGAGAGATTATTTATGTAATTTTAAATGAATGGGGTCCTGGCGGACCATCAGGCTTTGGCGATATACCACAATTTAGTTTTTTGGGTTACACAATGTCAACCCTAACAGAGTATTTTTATCTTTCTTGGTTTTTTGTTGGATTATGCATGATTTTTTCAATGAATCTTATAAATTCAATGGCAGGAAAAGCTTTAAAGTCAATTCACGACAGTGAGACAGCGAGTGTATGCATAGGAATAAATGTATCTAAATTGAAAATTAAAGTGTTTGTTCTAAGTGCGATTTTTGCTTCCCTTGCAGGTTGCATTTATGCTCATTTTGTAACATTTTTAAGTCCAAGCACCTTTTCACTCCATTATTCAATATTAGTTCTTATGATGGTAATCATTGGTGGAATGAGAAGTCTATGGGGAGCTGTAGTAGGAGCTTTGATAATAACTTTTCTGCCTGAGGCTCTTAGAGGATTTAAGGAATACGATATTTTGGTTTATGGCATTGTTTTAACTCTTTCTCTTCTTTTCCTGAGAAACGGAATAGTTCCTTTGATTGAAGATTTATTTAGGAAAAAGGCATGATTTTGCAGATGAAAAATATACATAAAAGCTTCGGTGGTATAAAAAGTCTATCAGAAGTAACAATAAATGTGGCTGAAGGAAATATTCATTCTTTGATAGGTCCTAATGGAGCAGGCAAAACAACTCTGATTAACATCATTTCAGGCATTGAAACTGCGGATGAGGGCGAGATTTACTTTAAATCTGTGCTTATAAATAAAAAGCCACCACATGAGCGAGCAAAAAAGGGCATCGGAAGAACTTTTCAGCATATTGATGTTTTTGGAGAGATGTCAGTATTGGAAAATATCATGGTTGGTTTTTATCCCAAAAAAGAAAAGTCTTTCATAAAATATGCTTTAAATTTGCCTGATGTTAGAAAGAACAAAAAAGAAATTTTGGAAAAAAGCAAAGAGATACTAAATTATATTAATCTCTACGAAAGAAGAGATATTCTTGCTAAAAATCTTCCTGTAGGAGAGCAGCGTATCCTTGAGATAGGAAGAGCACTTGCTATAGAGCCTTCTTTATTATTACTTGATGAGCCTGCTGCAGGACTTAATATGAGGGAAACAAGGGAACTTGGCAAACTAATAACAAAATTAAGGGATGAAAGGGGGATTACAATTTTTCTGATTGAACATGATATGGATTTAATTATGAAGATAAGTGACAAAATTACAGTGCTTAATTTTGGTAGAGTAATTGCAGAAGGAAACCCATTGGAAATTCAGAAAAATGATGAAGTAATTAAGGCATACATTGGAGAAGAAGAATAGATGCTTGTAATAAAAAATTTAGATGTTCATTACGGAAAACTTCATATTTTGAAAAAAGTCTCTCTGCATGTCAAAAAGGGGGAGCTTGTTGTATTACTTGGAAGCAATGGAGCTGGTAAAACAACTCTTCTAAACAGTATTTCTGGATTTATAAAACCAACTTCAGGGCAGATAATTTTTGAAGATAAAGTTATTAATGGATTTTCCCCTGAAAAACTTGTAAGTATGGGAATTGCTCAGGTGCCAGAGGGAAGGTTGATTTTTAAAACATTGACTGTTGAGGAAAATATTATCTTAGGTGCTTATCATAGATACTCAATAAAGAATGCTAAAGCAGTAAGAGAGGATATTGAAATGGTTTATGAACTCTTTCCAAAGCTTAAAGACAGACGCAAACAACTTGCAGGCATACTTTCAGGCGGAGAACAACAAATGCTTGCAATAGGAAGAGCAATTATGTCAAAACCAAAGCTTTTACTGCTTGATGAGCCCAGCATGGGACTTGCACCAAACATCGTAAAGGAGATTTTCTTATATATTGTTAAACTTCAGAGAGATTTTTCCTTAACTGTGCTTCTTGTAGAGCAGAATGCAAGAATTGCACTTAAAATCGCTCACAGAGGATATGTTCTTGAGACAGGCAGATTAATTCTTGAAGGTCCTGCTGAAGATTTGTTTTTTAACAGGGATGTTCAAAGAGCATATCTTGGCAGAGACCTTGATGCAGAAGTAATTATTTAGGAGGGCAGTATGTTTTGGGATAAGGAAAAGGAGTGTATTGATAGAGAGGAATTGAAACAGCTTCAACTTGAAAGACTTCAGTCAACCATTCACAGAGCTTACAGATATGTGCCATTTTACAGAAAGAAATTTGATGATTTAGGCATAGACCCTGATGATATTTCATCCCTTGAGGATTTAAAGAAACTACCTTTTACAACAAAAGAAGATTTGAGGCAAAATTATCCATACGGTCTGCTTGCTGTTCCTTTGAGGGAAGTTGTAAGACTTCATGCATCCAGTGGAACAACAGGTCTTCCAACAGTTGTAGGATATACAAGGAATGATTTAAAGATTTGGACAGAACTCGTGGCAAGAAATCTTGTTGCAGGAGGAGTAACAAAGGATGATGTTATTCAGATAGCTTACAACTACGGTTTATTCACAGGAGCCTTTGGATTGCATTACGGTGCAGAAAAGATCGGTGCTTCAGTTGTTCCTATTTCTTCAGAAAATCCTAAAAAGCAGATTAAAATAATGCAGGATTACAAAACCACTGTTTTGGCATGCACCCCAAGCTATGCTTTAGCAATTGCTGAAACACTCATTGATATGGTAATTAATCCCTCGTCAATGTCTTTAAAATTAGGTATTTTGGGCGCAGAGCCTTGGTCTGAGGGAATGAGAAGGGAAATAGAGGAGAAACTTAGAATCAAAACCATTGATACATACGGATTGAGCGAGATTTATGGTCCGGGAGTTGCAGGTGAGTGCATATATCAAAATGGTCTTCATGTCAATGATGATCATCTTTTTATTGAAATAGTTGATCCTGAAACATTAGAAAATGTTCCTGATGGTCAGGAAGGTGAGCTTGTAATAACAACTCTTACAAGAGAAGCCATGCCAATCATCAGATATAGAACAAGGGATTTGACAAGAATAATTCCGGGAGAATGTGAGTGTGGAAGAACATTTTTAAGAATTGATAGAATCAAGGGCAGAACTGATGATTTGATAATTATAAAGGGAGTAAAAGTATTTCCTTCGCAGATTGAGGAGATACTTTGTGAAATACAGGGCATTGAACCCCACTATCAGATTGTTATGGAAAAGAAGGGATTTGTTGATGAGATTACAGTTCTTGTTGAGGCATCGGAGGAATTATTTTTTGATGAGATGAGAAAACAAAATGAGTTGATTAGGCAAATTGAAGAAAGAATAAAAGAAGAACTTGACATAGATGTTAAAGTCAAACTGGTTGAAAAGAAGACACTGGAGAGATTTAAAGGTAAAGCAAAGAGAGTTATTAATAAGGAAAAAGAATAACCTGACTGGGACGAGGCAGTTCCCAGTCAGGCATATATAATTTATTTTCTAACAATTTGGGCAGGTCTTCTTCCAATTATAGGAATTTGAATATCAAATCTTTCAAGAAGATAGCCTAATAAAAATATTCCCAATCCAATGAAGGTCCAATAACCGGGAGCCATCATAATAAGTCCACCTACAAGATATAGTAGTCTTTCTACAGGAGTGCAAGGCTTTGTGAAATATCCTAACACCGCAGCTTCAATTGCAAACATTGCAATAAATGTTCCTAAAAAAATGAATAATATCTCAGTTGGAGAACCTTTCATTAGAAAAGCGGGAACAAATATAAAGAAGAAGGGCATTATATATCCACCTATACCGAGTTTCATTGAATCCAGAGCGCTTCTAATCCAGTTACTTCCTGCAATTGCAGCGGTAGTAAAAACTGTAATACAAACTGGTGGAGTCAGTCCAGACTTAATTGCGAAATAGAAAATAAAAAGATGCGCAGCCAATGGATTAATTCCCATTTGCTGAAGAGCTGGAACTAAAACAGCTGCAGCAATAACATAGGCTGCAGTTGTTGTCATTCCCATACCAAGTATTATAGCTGTTAGCATTGTTGCGATTAAGGCAAGATAAACATTATATCCAGAGATTTCTATTATTAGCTCAGAGACTTTTACTCCAAAACCTGTAAGTGAAATTAGACTTACAGCAATTTGAACACAAGCCATCATTACCATAAGCCATGCTAAGGCTTTTACAACTCCCTCAAATAAACCTTTCCATACTTTCTTGATTCTTCCCCAAACTTCAGTTGGAGTTAACGGACCACCAAAGAAAGTAAAGAAAACTATTGATACAACTATTGCCCATGCAGCACATATCTGGGCTGGAAAGAACATGAAAAGAAGAACTCCAAGAGTGCCTATAGGTAAAATAAATCCTAATATTCTATTCGGTCTAAGAATTTGCTTGAGTTCTGGCATGAGCTCCTTTGGTAGTTTTCCCATACCAGTTCTTCCTGCTTCAATCCATATTCCAGCAGCAATACCGACAAAATAAATTAATGCGGGAATTAAACCTGCAATCATTATTGAGGTATAGGGAATATTCAGAAATTCAGCCATTATAAAGCAACCAGCACCCATAATAGGCGGCATTATTTGTCCACCAGATGATGCTGCTGCCTCAACTGCTGCTGCAAACTCTCTTGAAAAGCCAAATCTTTTCATTAATGGGATTGTGAATGAGCCTGTAGTTGCTGCATTTGCAACGGATGAGCCAGAAAGCATTCCAAATAAAGAACTTGAAATAACTGCGACATGACCGGGTCCGCCTCTTATTTTTCCACCAAAGTATGTGGAAAGCTCCATAACTGTGCTTCCAACACCTGTTGCAAAAAGAATAGGACCAAATATTATAAATGGAGCGATGATTCTGCTTGTCATATCAGTTAAAAGTCCCCATATACCCTCTGTCATCAAATAAAGCTGATAGAGAATATCAACTATATCAAATCCGGGATGGGCAAATCTTCCGGGAATTTTTGGACCTAATATTGAATATCCAATAAAGAAAATAACCAATATTGGTATCGCAAAACCGAGAGCTCTTCTTGTTGCCTCAAGAAGAGACACTATCAAAAGTGTTCCTAACACTAAATGATATGTTTCAAATACTCCCGGGTTTGTTACAATTTCTTCCCAGTGGAGCATTATGTAAATGCAAGGAATAATACTAATCGCTAAAAATATGAGGTCAAGTAAAGAGGGTGAGTTTTGAGTTCCAGTAATAAGATATTGAAGTGCTTTAGGAATTTTCTTTTTTAAAAGTCTTTTTGAGAAGGGATATACAAGAAAAAC
>JBEPZQ010000041.1:0-10677 GCA_041640755.1 Thermodesulfovibrio sp.
GAGATTGCCGCGTCGCTATCGCTCCTCGCAATGACGGAGAGGGTAAGTCCTCGCAAAGACGCTCTATTTCGTCACTGCGAGCCCCTCGGTGGAGCGAAGCAGTCTTCTCTAAGATTGCTTCGGCAGCTCTTAGGTCTGTCTCGCAATGATACAGGTGAGGATTGACACGCCTCACCTTCGGTGAGACTCGCAATGACATAGTAGGGACCGTCTCCCATTTTCTGTCATTGCGATACATTATACCACACCGTCATTGCGAGCGAAGCGAAGCAATCTCTTCTTTTCTTTCCATCCAACTAAGAGATCACTTCGGCTTGCTTCGCAAGCCTCGTGATGACGAAAGTGAAAGTCCTGCGAGCCCTGTGTCTCGAGCGACATCATAGCAATTGTCCAACCTTCTCCGTTATTGCGAGGACTTCCCTTGCCATCATTGTGAAGGGCATCCCCTTCTTTGTCATTACGAGGTCTTCCCCTCATCGTCATTGCGAGGGTGCGTTAGCACCCGAAGCAATCTCAAAAAATTTTGTTTCACTATATCCTCAATAACAGGCTAACAATATGTTTCTATAAAAAATCGCTCAATTCAGATAATTCATAATTATCTCTTCTATCTTCTCTTTGGTTTTTTTGAAACCGTGTTGTCTCAAAAATGCCACAATTTCCTTTGATGCTATTTCCCTGAATATTTCCTGCCTTTGTTTGTCTTCCTTTATTTTTGCTTTGATTTCTCGGCGAATCTTTTTGAGATACTTTAAATATAAAGCAAATTCCTTGCCATAAAATTCCTTTAATTCATCCCTGATAACTTTACTTAATGCAGGAAACTCTGTTGAAACTGATATCGTAAGGTTTTCTTTTTCAAATATTGCAGGAACAATATATTCTATTGCATTAACATCTGAACTTGCATTCATATTTACGCAATTTACAAGGAATGTGGCATCCTTAAGAATCTGGGCATTCAAATCTTTGTCAGATGTGGCTGCAACAACTAAATAAGCATCTTTTATATCTTCTGGCGAATACTCTTTGTTTAGATAATCTATTTTTCCCTTTTCAAAAAGTTTTTTAATATTTAAAGTAATTTCAGGGCTTATAACAGTAACACAACCACCATATTCAAGAAGTTTTTTTATTTTTCTCTCTGCAACAGAGCCTCCACCAACAACAACGCACTTTTTGCCTTCAATGTTTATTAAGATTGGAAACCATTTTGGCATTTATTGAATTTTCAGTCCTTTACTTTTTTTGCATATGAGCTGTCAGGGAACTTGCTTTTAAGCAAATTTGCATATTCTTTAGCTTTCTCAGGCATACTCAATCTCTTATATGAGTCTGTGAGAAGATAAAGCACTTCATCAAGGTTTTTAAAGTCTGAGTAATTCTGAATTATTCCCTCAAGCCTACCAATTGCTGCTTTGTAGGAACCCTTTTTATGATAAAATTTACCAATCAAAAGCTCGCCCTCTGCAATTATGTTTCTGCATTTTTGAATCCTCAAGGGAAGTATCTCTCCGTAGGGATGTCTTGGATAGAGCTTTTCAAGCTTTAAAAACTCTTCAAGAGCTTTTTGTGCAGTCCCTGCACCCCTTTCTGGTCCTTCAATTTGTCTGAAATATGCCATTGCAATGCTGTATTGTGCATAGGGTGCATAAGTGGATTCAGGGTAAAGCTCAATGAATCTTCTGTATTCGGCTATTGCAAGCTCTGTTTCTTCTTCTTTGAGATATGAATCTGCTATTTTAAGCTGTGCAAGTGGTGCATATTCCTTTGCTGTTTCTCTGTTTTTTATTTCAAGAAGAAGCTTCCTTGCCTCTTCATACTCTTTTTTTGCTACAAGTTCATCTGCCTTTTTAAGATAAACCACAGGATCAAACTCTTCTTTTTTTACTTGAGTTTTTCCTCCACAGCCTGTGAAAATAATTGAAAAAGTAAGCAATAAAAAAATTAACCTTTTCATCTGAAAGCTCCTTAAACTGTTTTTCTTATCTCAAAATCTAACAATCCTTCTGGCTCTTCCCAAATGATTTCTATGTTATCTACTCTTGCATAAATAGGACCTTCTTTGCATCTCTCAATTGCGATAGAAATTTTATCTTCATCGCCCTCAAATACAGCTTCAACTCGTCCGTCCCTTAAATTTCTTACCCATCCCTTAAGCCCCAAAGAATCAGCAACTTCCTTTGTAAAGGCTCTATAAAAAACTCCCTGAACCCTTCCACTAATGAACAAATGTGCTCTTTGCATTTTTTACTCCTTTAATAACCTCTTAAAATCTTTAGTCTTCTTTGTGCATCAGCTTCCCAGCCTCTTTTACCATCTGTTAGCTGAAGTGCGTTGGTCAGATTTTCCACAGCCTTGCTTCTATTGCCTACTGCTTGATAGTTAACTCCGAGATAGTAATAAAGGTCTGCATTGTCACTGACAAGTCTCTTTGCTTTTTCAAGAGTATCAATGCTTGCACGATATTGACCTGTCTGATTTTGGGAAATACCTTTGATTAGCATCGGCAAAAAATAAAGATTATCAATATTTATTGCTCTGTCAGCATCAGATATCGCTTCATTATATCTTTTAAGATTAAGATTTACAAGGGCTCTGTATGTGTATGCCTGATTGTTGTTTGGATAAAGCTCTATTGCTCTGTTTAGTTGATTGAGAGCTGAGCTATAATTACGAGATTTTATTTGTTTTTTTGCCTCTTCAACATAATTGTAGGAATCTTTAGAAGAATTAACAACTGATTTGATTCTCACAAACTCCTGGCTGTTTTGTCTTAATCTGTATGAGTCTGGATACTGCTGATCTATCATTTGTTGCACATTTCTAATTCTTGTATCTGGAAGAGGATGAGTACTGAGCCATTCCACAGTCCTTCCTCTTTCCAGTGCTTTAAATTTTTCAAACATACTTAAAAGTCCTCTTGGGTCATAGCCTGCCTGATAACTAAAACTCACACCATAGGCATCTGCTTCATTTTCTTGGTCTCTGCTGAATTTTAATTGAAGAAGTCCTGCGGAGGCTTGAGCTAAACTCATCACCGCAGAAGAATATTCGCTTCCTTGAAGAGCTATGTTAAGAATACTTAAAAGTATGCTCATGCCAAAATTTTTTTCAAGGAATTTTGCATGATGCCTTGCATTGATATGCCCAAGTTCATGGGATAGAACACCAACAAGCTCGTTTTCACTGTTCATCTGAAGAAGGAGCCCTCTTGTTACAAAAACGGGTCCGCCGGGAAGAGCAAAGGCGTTTAAATCAGGAGAATTGACAACAAAAAATTGATAGTTTACCTTTCTTGGAGTAACGCTTGCTATTCTTGAACCTAAATGTTTCACATAATTCTGAACTTCCCTGTCTGGATAAAGTCCATCATTTTCATTTATGGCTGAAGGGATAATCTTCTGTCCAATTTCAATCTCCTGCTGAGTTGAAATTAGAGTAAATGTTTTTTTACCAGAGGCTGGATCAACTTCTGTAACGCAGGATACAGAGAACAATATTATGAAAATTAAAAAAATATTAATAAATTTCTTCTTCATTGACAACCTCTTTTTTTATCTTGCCAACAAGTTCCTGTAAAGCTGGAAAGACATCTGTTCTGAGCCTGCCTGCTACAAGAACTTTCATTATGTCATCGCCTATTTTCAATTCTCCCTCGTTTATCCATACTTTAACATCTAAAATTCCTTCTCTTTTTCTTATTTCTTGAATGATTTCGTTTAGCCTTTCCCTGTTATACGAAAGCCTCATGCCTTTTACAGGTTTGCCATCCTTTGAAGTAGCCCTTACAATTCCGTTATGGATAAGAATCATTCCTGCAGATTTGCTATCGGGATTTTCTTTAACTTCTTTTATCCAACTATCTATCATAATATGTAGTTTAACAAAAAATTTTTTTCAAGTGTTAGACACAATTTTATTTTAACCTCCGAGAATTATTTTTGCTACATGAAATATCCAGAAAAGATAAGGAAACACATGTACACAACGAATGCATTAGAGAATATAAATAGCAGGCTGGAAGTCTTAAGGTAAACTCTGGAGGTATTTTCAATCTGACAAGACTGCATCACTATATACCGAAAAATAGAGATAGAAATCCAAAAATTGGTATAACCATTTGAAAATTAAGTATTTTTTGCTGTCATTGCGAGCATCCGAAGGATGCGAAGCAATCTCTACTTTGTTTTTTAATAAAGCCTTATTAGAGACTGCTTCGCCCCAGATTGCCACGCTATCGCTCGCAACAGGGGGGCTCGCAGTGACAAGTGTCTATCTCTATTTTTTGTGGGATAAAGTGATTTGACATTAATCAAAAAAAATTTGTAGTATTTACATTATGCTTAAAATTGCTGTAATTGATGGACAGGGTGGAGGAATAGGTAGCTATATTATAAAAGCCCTGAGAGAAGAATTTGGGGATAAAATAGAAATAATTGCACTTGGAACTAATGCTACTGCAACTGCCAATATGATGAAAGCTAAGGCAAATAAAGGAGCTTCTGGAGAAAACGCTATAATTTGGAATGTAAACAAGGTAGATATGATATTAGGTCCACTAAGTATAATAGTTTCAAATTCAATGATGGGAGAATTAACATCAAAGATGGCTGAAGCAGTGTGTAGCTCAGAGGCAAAAAAATTCTTATTGCCTATCACTCAGGAAAATATTGAAATAATTGGAGTTGTAAAGGAACCTCTTCCACATCTTGTGGAAAAACTTATCCTTCAATTAAAGGAGGAAATAAATGTGTGAAGCAAATGCTTATATTATCAAGGATGGAAAAGAATTGATTTATTTAGAGGCTGTTGATATCTTAAAGCCCGAAGGAAATACTATATATCTCCGCAATATATTCGGTGAGCAGAAGGTATTTAAAGGAAAAATCAAAGAGATGTCTTTGCTGAATCACAAAATCATTTTGGAAGAGGAAAAAGAATAAAAGTTATTTATTGATGCAAATCCGCTTTATTGAATATCAGTCATATTCACCTCCTCTTAACATGGCAATTGATGAAGCTATTAGTATTTTTGTCAGAGACAATAAAATTCTGCCTACCTTTAGGTTATATGGATGGAACGAAACAGCTATAACTATTGGGGAGTTTCAAAAAATAGAAGGAATAAATTATTCTCTATGTTGCACAAAAAATATTCCTATCATAAGAAGACCTACTGGTGGCAAAGGAATTCTTCATTATGATGACCTCACATATAGTTTTTCAGCCAAAAAAGAAGGTAGATTTAGAGGAAATCTATTTCAAAACTATGAAACATTAAGCAAAATCTTCGAAAAAGCCTTTAAACTTACTGGAATTGATGTAGAAATCAAGAGAGAAAAAAGGGTAAGTAATAAAAGCGCTCTTTGCTTTGCTCTTTCCTCATTCGGAGAGATATGTTTCAATGATATAAAAATCATAGGCTCGGCTCAAAAAAGATGGAAAGATGGTTTCTTACAACAAGGCACAATTCCAATAAAAGTTGACAGAGAATTATTAAAAAGTCTATTCATTTGCAAACCTGAAGAGGCAGATAAGATTTATGGCATTAAGGAATTGTTTCCTGATTTTTCCATAGAGAGATTTCAAGAAAATATCAAACAAGCTCTGAGAGCGGAAGGTTTTGTTCCTGTGGTTGAGCCTCTGTCTGCTGAGGAATTTGCTCTTGCCCAGGAACTTGTTGAGAGAAAAAATACTGCTCCTCATAAAAATTGGACACGCCTGATGTTTCTGCATGAGCAGACATAACCTTTTAAATGGGGAGCAGTATAAAGGCAAAACTTTTGAGTAAGTATTCAGTCAAGGATGTACTAATACATCTTGGAAGGATATATAAACTAAAAATGCCTCATGGATGGGAAATTCAGAAATTCCAAAGCAAACAAGATTGATTGCTAAAAAGTTAAAGCTTGAGTTACATATTCCTTAAAAGGCAGAGTTACGGCTTAGATTGAGTCTAAATTGAAATGTTTTTTTCTAACCTTTAATAGCGTGTCATTGCAAGCGTAGTGAAGCAATTCCTTGCGAGGCATAAAAGAATGCTACTTCAATGTCTTTGGTAACAAACTTTGTCCAATGGTGAAAAATCTGAGGAATTTGATCTTGAGAAGTTTTGATTTTATTGGCGGGGTGGACGGGACTTGAACCCGCGGCCTCTTGCGTGACAGGCAAGCGTTCTAACCGTGCTGAACTACCACCCCACTCTGCGGATGGGCGGAACAGGTTTCGAACCTGTGACCTCAGCCTTGTAAGGGCTGCGCTCTCCCATCTGAGCTATCCGCCCGTATTTTTAAGCTAATACAATATTTGTTAATTTGTCAAGAATTTTTGTTTGCTCCCCAAGCAAAATTCAATCATAGAGCTGTTTTTTATCATGTCTTTTATGAGAAAGCTCATTTAAAAATTTAAAACCTGATTTTCCCAGCAAGAGAGATAAAAATCCAAAATCGGCATGACTATTTGAGAAATGAATTAAGTGATTTTTTATAGAAAATCTTTGTAAGGCTATCATTGCAAGCCTCTCACGGAAAATAATGCTCGCAATTTCTTAAAAAAGAGATTGCTTCGTCGCTATCGCTCCTCGCAATGACACTTTTTTCGTCATCACGAGGCTTGCGAAGCAAGCCGAAGTGATCTTTCGTGAGAGAGAGGGGGAAAAAAGCGAGATTGTTTCAAGACTAAATTCTTTCCCAATTACAAAGAAAGAGTTCGCAATGATAGGAAATAATCTATAATGACAAAAAAACACCATCCACCAACCACCAATCACTATGCACCAATCACTAATTAGAGACTGCTTCGCCTCCTTCGGAGGCTCGCAGTGACGATGTTGCGGATTGCCACGCTATCGCTCGCAACAGGGGGCTCGCAGTGAAGAGTGTCTATCTCTATGTCTCGTAATGCCTTGACAAAATAGATGAACTCTGAATAAAATGGAATACTAAGAGGCAACCGTTTACCGTGCAAAAAGTATCTACTGGCATAAGTGATTTAGACAGACTGATTGACTATATATATCTTGGTGACAATGTTGTATGGGAAGTTGATGCAGGAACTTCCTACGAAGTTTTTGTAAAAAATTTCATTGAAGCCTTCTCTTCTCTGTCAAACGATATAATTTATATCAGCTTCAACAAATCAGTTCAAACTCTTTTCAAAGAATTGAAAAACTATGTAAATGATAAGTTTCACATAATTGACTGTTTTACCTCTGGTAAAGGTAAAAATGATATTACTTTTTTAAAAGCCTATGATGAATTAAGTAAACATATTGATATCGTAAAATTGTCAAATCCTTCAGATATTCAAGAGTTGACAGAAGCAATAGCTTCTGTTGAGAGCAGAGTCTCAACACCAACTGCTTACATTTTTGATAGCCTTACAGGAATGCAAAATCTTCTTAAAGATGAAGATGCTACCTATAGTTTTTTTACTTACATGTGTCCAAGATTATATGACCTTGACAGTATTGCTTACTGGATTTTAGAAAAAGATGCTCACAGTCAGAAATTTAAGGCAAATATAAGGCATATCACCCAGATTGTTATTGATTTATATAGAAGAAAGGAAAAATTGTTTCTTAAAGCCTTAAAATTAGCACGAAGAAAAAATCGTAATGCCTTTGCAGCTCATATGTATGAGATTACTTCTGATGATAATATAGAAATTAGCTCTGTTGAACCCTCTGCCACAATTGATATTGGCAGTAAATTGAGAGAAATCAGAATATCTCGCAAAATGAGTCAGAAAGAGCTTGCCGATAAGGTCAATCTTACAGCTGGTTTTATATCGCAGATGGAAAATAATCAAATAGTACCTTCTTTACTTTCCTTTATGCAGATTTGTGAGGCTTTAGGCATTAAACAGAGAGCAATCACCTGTAATTAGAAAACAGAGCATCATGTCAAATCCTCCAAATAAGATTTCACAGGCTGATATTTATAAGGTTTTGTCCGATGAAAACTTTAATGTTTACTATATACTGATTCCTTCAAACTCTTTGATAAACAAACATTTTTTAACTAAAAAAGAACCCGAGCTTGCCTTTGTAATGAAGGGAGATATTTCAGTGACTTTAGATAAGGTTTCATACAGTCTCCAAGAGGGAGACTGTCTTTACATCAAAAAAAATCTACCTGAAAAATGGGAAAATAAAGGAGGTGGGAACGCAGAGATTTTGTTGATAAGCAAGTAATTTTCTACTTTTTTTCAAATTACAAAAGTGGGCAAAAATATCTTGGATATTTTTTTGCCCAAATAGTTTAGCATTACTAAACTAAACTCATCAAAATTTACTATTACTTTAGGAGGTAAAAAAATGAATGTATTTCCAGGTCAACCAAATGCAAGTTCAGCAACAGGAACCCGTAACAGGGTTTCAGATCCAGCACCCTATTCAGGAATATGTTCAGTATGTCTTGATGGATGCCCAGGTTTTTGTGAGGTAGGAAAATCCTCATTCAGAGGAAGGGAAGTTGTTTATCCCGGTCCTTTTGGAAAGGTAACTGCAGGAGCAACAAAAAAGTATCCAGTTGATTATTCACATCTAAACATTCAGGGAACATGCGTGGGTGCAGTTGGTGTTGAAGCTGACCCTGACAAGGCAACATTCCCTGCTGTTAATATTGAAAGGGAGATTGGGAAGGACTACAAAATTAAGCTTCGCATACCTATATTTACAGGTGCTTTAGGCTCAACAGACATTGCAAAAGACAACTGGGAAGGTCTCGCAATAGGTGCTGCTATCTCAGGAATCATGGTAGTTATTGGAGAGAATGTTGTTGGAATGGATCCGAAGGCTGAGTTTGACAAGAAAGGCAAAGTAACAAAATCTCCTGAGCTTGAAAGAAGAGTAAAATGCTTCAAGGAATGGTATGATGGATACGGAGAGATTATTCTTCAGCAAAATGTTGAAGATACAAGACTTGCTTCAGCAGAGTATGCCATTGAAAAGCTTGGTGTCACATGCATAGAGCTTAAATGGGGACAGGGTGCAAAGGACATAGGAGGTGAGGTCAAACTAAAAAGCCTTGAAAGAGCACTTGAGCTCAAAAGAAGAGGATACATAGTTCTTCCTGATCCTGAAGACCCTGTTGTCCAGAAAGCCTATAAAGCTGGAGAATTCAAGGAGTTTGAAAGGCACTCAAGGCTTGGAATGGTTGACTACGAAAGCTTTGAGAAATCTGTAAAACATTACAGAAAGGCTGGAGCAAAATTTGTTTCCCTCAAAACAGGTGCTTACAGAATTACTGACCTTGCAAGGGCTTTATGATTTGCCTCTGATGCAGGCATTGACCTTGTGACAATTGATGGTGCTGGTGGTGGAACAGGAATGAGCCCATGGAGAATGATGAATGAGTGGGGCATTCCAACAATTTATCTTCAGTCCATTGCTTACAACTTCGCAAAACAGCTTGCTGAAAATGGCAAATATGTTCCAGACCTTGCAATTGCTGGTGGATTCTCTCTTGAAGACCATATATTCAAAGCATTGGCTTTAGGTGCTCCTTACTTTAAGGCAGTCTGCATGGGTAGAGCATTAATGATTCCTGCATTTGTTGGTAAGAACATTCAGAAATGGCATGAGGACGGAAAGCTTCCTGCTGATATAGCAAAATATGGAAACTCTGTTGAGGAGATTTTCATTACCTCTGAGATTCTCAAAAACAAATATGGAAAAGCATTTAAGAAGCTTCCATGGGGTGCAATTGCCATGTACACATTCGTTGATAGACTTACACTCGGATTGAAACAGTTAATGGCTGGTGCAAGAAAGTTCTCTATTGAATATCTTGACAGAAATGATATTGTTGCACTTACAAAAGAAGCTGCTCAGGTAACAGGCATTCCATATGTCATGGAAGCTGATATGGACGAAGCTCAGAGAATTCTTCTTGATTAATTCTTTTAAGAATTTGATTTCAAAGGAGAGGCTTTACCGCCTCTCCTTTTTTTATTATCAAAAATCCCATAAAATCTAACTCTACAAACATTTCATATGGCAACCTATTGCCAGAGGTTGACAAATTTTTTTTCAAAAAAGTATAATTGCTTAATCTTATTTTGAGGACGATTATGAAGATTGAACAGTATAGGATAATTGAGAAAAATCAAATTAAAGATTTCATAAACGCTCTCATTTCTCTATCCAAAGTAGTTGCTCCAGTATACAAAGGCTATAATAACTATGCCTTTCAGGAGATAAAATCAGCAGACGAGGTAAGTCTTAAATACATTCCAACTATTATTCCACCAAAGAAATACTTTTTACCAAAAAGGGAAACAATCTTGCAGTTTGATACAAAGGATGAAATGAAGATAGAGCCTGTTACAGAATACGATAATCTTATATTATTTGGAGTGCATACTTGCGATATAGCTGGAATTAAATGCCTTAATATGGTTTTATCTGACAGACCTAAAGATACATCTTATCTGATTAGAAAAAAACATATTACTATTATAGGTATTGAATGCAATGACTACTGTGATGAATATGCAAGCTGTTCTTTTGTAGGTGCTCATATACCTACTACTGGATATGATTTGATGTTTACTGAGCTGAGCGATTGTTATATAGTGCATATTCACTCATATAAAGGCGTTGAGATAATTGAAAATACAGGGATATTCAAACCAGCAAATGAGGAAAAATTTGAAGAATTAAAGGCACTA
>JBEPZQ010000042.1:0-10001 GCA_041640755.1 Thermodesulfovibrio sp.
TTTTGACAAAGCTATATGGAACAGAGGGGATGGGTTATGCTTTTACATACGATTTTTTTGGAAGCACTCCACTTACATGGACAGTAGCAGTTGCTGTTTGTATGAAGTATGGAAAGGCAAAGAGCATAAGGATTTGGGATTCCTTTAAGACAGTTCTAAAAATTCCACCAATATGGGGACTTCTGGCAGGCTTTTTATTAAGGGAATTTAATTTCCCCATGCCAATGGAACTAATTAATACAGTCGGAATTATTTCAGGTTATATTATCGCTTTAATGCTCGCTATTGTAGGATTTTCAATCAAAATTGTCACGCCTGAGAGAATTGTTTTACTTTTGCCTGCAATTATAATAAAAGTCATAGTTTCGGCAATGTTGGCTTTAATTTGCGGTAAAATGTTCGGATTATCAGGTGTACCTCTTAATGTTTGCATGATTGAGGCAGCAATGCCTTCAATGCTTCTTAGTATGATTTTTGCAACAGCCTTTGGGATTGATATGAGAACATCTATTGAAATGATTTTTCTTACAACAATATTTTCATTGTTAATCGTCGGATTTTTTGTTTAAAGAGTAAGGAGAATTCGCATCTGAGCCTTCAATCCTCCTTACTCTTAATATTTATTTAATTTGCTGACTGCTGAAGATATAGGTTAACTTTCTTTGTTAATCTTGAAATTTTTCTTGAGGCTGTGTTTTTGTGAATTATGCCCTTTGATGCTGCTTTTGTAATAATTTTTACTGCATCCTTCAGGAGATTTTGAATTGCGTCTTTCTCGTTTTTGGAAATCGCTTCTTCTACTTTTTTCACCTGTGTCTTAATCATTGTGATCCATGACTTATTTCTTATCCTTCTTTTTTCACTTTGCCTGATTCTTTTCAATACAGACTTGCTTCTTTTTTTAATCGTTGACCTTGTAGTTGCCAAGATTATGCCTCCTTAATAAAATAGTATTCAATTTTTAAAATTACCATAGTTTACACAAATGTTTCAATAGCTGTAAAATTATTTATGCTCAATTTTGGAATTTCGCCATGTCCTAATGACATTTTTATTTTCTATTCAATGCTTAACAACAGAATAAATCTTAGAAACTTTAGTTTTAACTTTATCATAGAGGATGTTGAAAGGCTTAATAATCTTTGCATGAAAGGAAAGCTTCCCATTTCAAAGGTTTCAGTTCACGCTTTTTATTATTTTCAAGATAAGTATGATTTTCTCAATTCAGGTGGTGCTATTTCTGAATTTGGACCAGTTGCTGTTACAAAGGATTTAGAAAAAATTAGCCAATTGCCAAAAATCAGAATAGCCCTTCCTGGAAAGCTTACTACTGCTTCGACTCTTATGTGGTTTTATTGGAAAAAATTTTTTAGCAAAAAGCGATATTCTTTGCATTTCATAAGATATGACCAAATTTTTGACAAACTTTTGAACGATGAGGTTGATATAGGAGTGCTGATTCATGAGGGAAGATTTATTTATAAATCACTTGGTTTGAGTCTTATTGTTGATCTTGGTGAGTTTTGGAAAAAAGAGACAAATACTCCAATTCCGCTTGGATGTATTGTTATGAGAAAGCAGATGCCTTACAAAGAAGCATTGGAAAGAATGATAAGAGAAAGTATAAAATATTCAAAAAATAACATTGATGAAGTAATGCCCTTTATCAAAAAATACGCACAAGAGCTTGATGATAAGGTAATAATGTCTCACATTAAAACTTATGTTAATGATTTTTCATTTGATTTGGCAGAGCAAGGAAGAGCTTCTATAGACATTTTTTTGAAAAAAATTAAAGAGGTGGGAATATGGAGATAGAAATATTTACAAAAGAACCCAGAATTGCTTATTTTTCAATGGAAATTGGAATTAGACCAGAAATGCATACATACAGCGGTGGTCTTGGTATTTTAGCAGGAGATACTCTTAAATCTGCTGCAGACCTAAGAATTCCGATGGTAGGTGTAACACTGATTCATAGAATGGGATATTTCAAGCAAGAACTTGACCCTTTTGGCAGGCAGATTGAGCATCCAGACCCGTGGGACATTGAAAAATATCTGAAAAAACTTGATTTCAAGGTTTCTGTCACAATAGAAGGAAAGCCTTTGTTTATTACTGCTTGGCTTTATGTTATTGAAAGCACAACAGGTGGAAAAGTGCCAGTAATCTTTTTAGATACTGATATACCAGAAAATCCTCAAGAATACAGACCCCTTACTCATTGGTTATATGGAGGAGATTTAGAGTATCGTTTAAAGCAAGAGATTATCTTGGGAATTGGTGGAGTAAGAATGCTTGAAGCCATTGGCTTTGAGATTAAGAAATATCATATGAATGAGGGACATTCAAGTCTGCTTACTCTTGAATTGCTAAATAAATTTAAAAGACCTATTGAGGAAGTTTGGGCAGAAGAACTTGTATGGAATGTAGAAAAAGTAAGGGAGCTTTGCGTATTTACAACTCATACGCCTGTTGAGGCAGGACATGACAGATTTCCCTATGAACTTGTTAAAAAGATTCTTGGTGAACCAGTTCCTATGTGGTTAATTAAAAAGCTTGCAGGCGATGGAATGCTTAATATGACGCTTCTTGGCTTTAATTTAAGTGAATATATAAATGGAGTATCCAAAAAACATGAAGAAGTCTCAGAAAAAATGTTTCCCGGTTATGAAATACATGCTATCACCAATGGAGTTCATTCATTTACATGGGTTTGCGAGCCATTTAAAAACCTTTTCAATAAATACCTTCCTGGCTGGGCAAATGAGCCTGAAATGTTTGTAAGGGTATGGAAAATTCCTCCTGAGGAAGTATGGGATGCTCATATGATAGCAAAGAGATCTTTAATTGACTATGTTAACAGAGTTACTGGTGCAAATCTTAATTACGATACATTTACAATTGGGTTTGCAAGAAGGGCAACGCCTTATAAAAGAGCAGATTTGCTCATATCTGACCCTGAAAGGCTTGCAATAATAGGAGAAGGACGAATACAAGTTATTTATGCTGGAAAAGCTCATCCACGAGATGAGGGTGGTAAAAAGTTAATCCAGCAGATATTTGAGGTTAAGGAGAGGCTTAAAGATAGGGTAAAGATAGTTTTCCTGCCAAATTATAATATGGAAGTTGCTATGAAGCTTGTCTCTGGTGTTGATATATGGCTTAATACACCTCTGAAGCCATATGAAGCATCGGGCACTTCAGGCATGAAAGCAGCCCATAATGGTGTTCCAAATTTTAGTGTTCTTGATGGATGGTGGATAGAAGGATGGATAGAAGGATATACAGGATGGGCAATAGGAACAATGGAGGAGACCTCTGATCCTAAAAGGGATGCGGAAGATTTATATTTTAAGCTTTCAAATGAGATATTACCTATGTTTTATGATAAAAGAGATATCTGGATTAAGGTTATGAAAAATGCAATTGCCTTGAATGCTTATTATTTCAATACACACAGAATGGTTAGATTTTATGTGACAGAAGCCTACATAAGATAGCTTTTTCATGCTCAAGGAGCCATTTTTTAGCATTGACTCCTAAAGAGAAGCCTCCGATAGAGCCATCGGATTTTATTACCCGATGGCATGGAATTATGAGAGGATATGGATTTCTTTTTAGCGCCTGTCCTACCGCCCTTGCTGATGTATTTAACTTTTCTGCTAAAAACTTGTATGTAACTGTTGAGCCGTAGGGAATTTGTCTTACGAGATTTAAAACTTTTTTGTCAAACTCTGAAATAATGTCAAGGGTTAAAGGATATTCAATGTTTTTTGTCTTGCCTAAGAAGTAATCGTCAAGAGATTTTATTATCGGATAGGATGTATTAATTTCAGCGATATTCTTTGTATTTTGGGCTTTTTCAATTTTTAAAAGGATAAGATTATCGTCAAACCAGAGAAAAAGCTTTCCGATCGGAGAGTTATATTGAATAATTTTCATACAGACATTATAATATCAATCATGGAACCATTGGAAATAATCATAAAATTTTATGACCCAAAATCAAAGGCATATCAAATTCTTGTAAACCATTCAAAGGCAGTTGCAGAGAAAGCTCTTAGGATAGCTGAAAAATTTGAGGTTGACAAAAATTTTATCTATGAAGCTGCAATGCTTCATGACATTGGAATTTTTATGACAAATACACCAAAGCTTGACTGTCATGGAAGTTATCCCTACATTGCTCATGGATATTTGGGAAGACAGCTTCTTGAAGGAGAAGGACTTGTCCTACATGCATTAGTATGTGAAAGGCACACAGGTGTAGGAATAACTAAGGAAGAAATAATAAAAAACAACCTTCCCCTGCCTCAAAGGGACATGCTTCCAGTAAGTTTGGAAGAAAAAATCATTGCCTATGCGGATAAATTTTTTTCTAAGGAAGCAGATGGTTCTGTAAAAGTTAGAAGCGTTGACGAGATTTTAAAAGACCTTTCAAGATACGGGGAGGAGAAAGTAAAAACATTCAAAGAATGGATGGAAATTTTTGAAGGGACTGCCCTATGAGGCAGCCCCTGAAAGCTGTGCAAAATTTATCTCCTTAAGTGCTTCTATAAGTCTTGCCTTAACCTTAAACCATACAGGATGAACAGGACAAAATTTAGAAAGTCCGCATGTTTTCTTGCTTGTTACGCATCTGTTAATTGCTATTTCTTTTTCCATAGCAACTATAACATCATAAAGAGTAATCTCATGAGGAAGTTTTAAAAGCTTAATCCCTCCTGATACTCCTCTTTTAATCTGCAGTAAACCCGCTTTTTCAAGTTTTTTCAAAATCTTTCTCAGAAAACTCATAGGAATTTGCATCTCCTTAGCTATTTCCTCTGCTATGGCTGTAGCATTTTCCTTTGCCTTCTTAGAAAGATAAAGCACAGCTCTAATTGCATAGTCTGTTTCCCTTGTAATCTGCAGTCCCTTAATAGCCTTCCTCCTTTTTAAGTTCTTCTTCTGTTATTTTATACATAAAAGTCTTGTATGCCCATGCTTGATAGAAAAGAACAATTGGAACAAAAAGTATTACCACTATTGTCATTATCTTAAGAGTGTATAGGCTTGAGGAAGAGTTAAAAATTGTAAGACTGTACTTTGGGTCAATAGATGAGGGAATTAGATTTGGATAAAGTCCAATAACTCCACTGAATACAAGGGTAATTATGAAAAGAGCTGATGTGACAAAAGCTTTGCCCCTTCTGTTTTTCATGATGAAGAATCCGGTTGATAGAAGACATAAAACAGCCAGTGCCAAAACTATGAACCAAATTGGATATTTTATAAAATTGTCATAGAGATTTGTATAAACTGCAGTAAGGATTAAGAATAGCACTGCACAGACAGCCTGAAGATACCAGAAAGTCTTTGCATTTTTTACAGCCCTTTCAGCCAAAGAATTAGGTACTCTTATTGATATCCAAAGTCCACCATGCACAATGAATGTGAACAGGAAAAGAAGTCCTACAACAAGCCCATATGGATTGAGAAGTTTAAAGAGTGTTCCATAATAGCCTGAGTCATCAAATGGAAGTCCCATAAAAATGTTTCCGAATGCAACTCCGAAAAGAAGAGCAGGAACAAAGCTTCCAACAAATATTCCAAAATCCCAAAGTTTTTTCTGACCCTCAGTCAAAGCCTTTGGTCTGAATTCAACTGCAACACCTCTCAGAATTAGTGCGAAGAGAATTATAAGAAGCGGAGTGTAAAGATAGCTGAACATATAAGCGTAAGTAGTTGGAAAAGCAGCAAATGTTGCACCACCTGCAGTTATAAGCCATACTTCATTTCCATTCCATACAGGACCTATTGCATGGATTACAGCCTTTTTGTCCATCTCATTTTTTGAGATAAATGGATATAGAATACCAGCACCAAAATCAAATCCGTCAAGGGCAAAGAAAACTGCCCATAAAAGTCCCCATAAAATAAACCATATTATTTGAAACTCCATTCTTACACCTCCTTTGGCTCAGGTCCTTTTCTTGCAAACTTTGCAAGAAGGTATATGTCAATGATACCTAATGCACCATAAAAAAGAGTAAATCCGATAAATGATGCAAGAACCTGCCCTGTGGTTACTGATTTTGAAACTGCATCTGCTGTTTTAAGCAATCCATACACAATCCAGGGTTGTCTGCCAACTTCAGCAACAATCCATCCAAGCTGACCTGCAATGTATGGAAGAGGAATTGACCACAAAAGAAGCCTAAGAAGAGTTTTTTGATTTTCAATTGTTTTCATCTTTATTAATGCCCACAGAGACAGAATTATGAACAAAAACCCAAGTCCAACCATGAGCCTAAAGCTTATGAAAGTTAAAGTTACAGGAGGTCTTTCAGATGGTGGAAATTCCTCAAGCCCTTTTATCTCCTCTTTGCCTGCGAGAATACTCAAGAAAGAGGGAATTCCTATAGCTTCAACTGAATTTCTCTCATTAGCAGGGTCTGGTACAAGAAGGAGATACATCGGTGCGTTTTTTGTAGTTTCCCACAAAGACTCCATTGCTGCAAGTTTAGTTGGCTGAGTATGGGCAACTTCTTTTGCATGAAAATCACCAATGCCTGCAACCAAAATAGAGCTAACAAAAGCGAATACAGCACCTATTTTTGCAGATTTTTTGAAAAATTCTGTTTCATTGGCTTTTAGCAGATGATATGCAGAGATGCCAAGAACAAAGAATCCTGCTACAACCCAGCCTGAAAGAACTGTGTGGAAAAACTTATAAATTGCGTAGGGATTTGTGACAACTGCCCAGAAGTCAACCATTTCAGCCCTTCCAGCATTAATAACATATCCGACAGGATTTTGCATCCAACCGTTTGCAATGAGAATCCAGAGTGCGGAAAGATTTGTTGCCAATGCAACAAGCCATATAGATAGAGCATGAAGCTTAGGAGAAATTCTGTTCCAACCAAAAATCCAAACTCCAAGAAATGTTGACTCAAGGAAAAATGCAAGCGTTGCCTCAATTGCAAGGGGAGAGCCAAAAATATCACCAACATACCTTGAATATTCAGCCCAGTTCATACCAAACTGAAACTCCATTGTGATACCGGTTACAACGCCTAAGGCAAAGTTAATCACAAAAAGCTTTCCCCAAAACTTAGCCATTCTCAGATAATCAGCATCCCCAGTTCTAACATACTTTGTTTCCATCCATGCAATCAAAACAGAAAGCCCAAGAGTTAAAGGAACAAAGATAAAGTGAAAGGCTGCAGTTACTGCAAACTGAAGCCTACTTAAAAATAAAGCATCCATACCTCCCTCCAGAATTTTTTATTTTAGACTAATTTTATCCACTTTTAAAATTTTTGTCAAGCCCTTAGAATACCCCGAAAAATAGCGATAGAAATCCAATAATTGGTATAACCATTTGAAAATTAAGTATTTTTTTCTGTCATTGCGAGCACCCAAAGGATGCGAAGCAATCTCTACTTTGTTTTTCAATAAAGCCTTATTAGAGACTGCTTCGCTCCAGGTTGCCACGCTATCGCTTGCAACAGGGGGCTCGCAGTGACGAGTGTCTATCTCTATTTTTCGGAATACCAAAAATGATGATAGAAATCCAAAAAATTACAAAAACCTTTTAAAAATAGACATTTTTAACTCTCATTGCGAGGTGTTGTCTTTTTTCGGTCATTGCGAGGGCACGAAGTGCCCGAAGCAATCTCGTCTTTATTTTTAAATAAAGCCTTTTTCAGAGATTGCTTCACCTGCCTGTCGGCAGGCTCGCAATGACCCCTTCCTTCGTCATTGCGAGGTGCGATAGCGACGAAGCAATCTCAGAAATTGATACGCTATCGCTCGCAATAGGGAGCTTGCATTAACGCTTGTATATCTCTTTTTTGAAATACATTTTTTAAAATAC
Organism: Thermodesulfovibrio sp.; assembly: GCA_041640755.1. Taxonomy (GTDB): domain Bacteria; phylum Nitrospirota; class Thermodesulfovibrionia; order Thermodesulfovibrionales; family Thermodesulfovibrionaceae; genus Thermodesulfovibrio. Next base: position 7,865 of record JBEPZQ010000042.1, read on the forward strand.
CAAACTTGAGGCGATTTTATAGACAAGATTTGTTAGCCTGCAATTATTAAGCATGACAGCAAGCAAGATGTAACAATCTCTCTTTTTCATCGCAAGGCTGCTGCAAGGCAGGCTTGCAATCCCTTTTCTTTATGTCTCATCCTTTCATTGCGAGCATTGCGTAGCAATCCCGTTACTTATTGAAAAAGAAAGACGAGATTGCTTACATGGCTCTCAATGAAAAGCACTGAGAAATCGCTTCGCTTCAGAGCCTGTCTCGAGTCGGAGGCGTGGCGAGTTCGTTATGACGAGTAAAGGGGCACCCTTACAATGCAACTTTTTTGGTCATCACGAGGCTTGCATCAGTAAGCCGAAGTGATCTTTTCATTGAAAATAAAAAGAAAAGGCGAGATTGCTTCGCTTTGCTCGAAATGACGGGAATGGAATACCTTGCAATGATCCAATGTAATTGCAAATTTAGTTGAAAAAAGTGTCAGAGGCACAAAGGAACAATTCAAATATCTACAGCTGACAAGAGGGAACATAAAAAAAGAGAGGCATTTGCCTCCCATGAAAAATAGCCTTTCCTTATTTTCCCCAAAGTATAAATCCGCTAAAATTCAAGACTTGACCTTTGGATTTTCTGCTACTTGATGATGGTCATTATTTGACAACAAGGGAAATTATAATACCAATCAAAGAGCCTATAGAGCTTACAAGAGAAGCAAGGATGAAATAGAACAACTTGTCTATTCTTTTATTTGTTTCCTCTATTCTTGCGGTTAGAGTATCGTTTAGACTATTTATTCTTGCCGTTAGAGTATCGTTTAGGCTATTTATTCTTGCGGTTAGAGTATCGTTTAGGCTATCTATTCTTTTATTTGTCTCAAAAAGCCTTTGTTCAAGAAGTAAAAATTTACCCTCTATATGGATAAACATCTCTTTAACATCGCGCAAGCCTGTGGTGTGCTCTTCTACCTTGCCTTCGAGATATGCTACTCTTTCCTCAAGGGTTGCAGGCATCTTGTTTCCTCCTTAAATGCTGATAATACAATAGCAAATTTCAGACAAATTTTAAAACAAAAGGGAGGCAATCGCCTCCCCTGAGATTATAAATTTTTAAAATTTAATCCAAACCTCTAAATAACCTGAAGTTGGATAGTACGCATCATTACAATCTGTACCACCATATCTTGCCATTGAACCAGTAGTACACATTCCATCATCTATTGCTCTATCAATTGCCTCAGCAGCTGTTGCTTCTAAGTTTCTTAAGGTTACCCACAGCCCACTCTGTGTAACACCTCCAACAGGGTATGTACCTGTAAACATATCTATAGGACCACCAAATGCATGTTTGGGCAATAAAACTGCTGGAGTAGTTGCTGTTGGATCTCCGCTTATTATTCCTGCATATCTTAAATGTCTCCACAGATAGCAAGATTCATCATTATTAGTATTATCACAATAACCACCATCGACTAATCCATTGCCATTACCATGGGGAGCACCAGTCCATCTTGATGAAGCATTTGGATCATCACCGGGATAATATCCATATTTGTCATAATAAGTATAAAATGCTGCTGCAACTTCTTTAATTTGACTTTGAACTCTTTTAACTTTTGCATTATAAATCAACTCCTGTCCCTTAAGCACTGCTCCCAAGATGATTCCGATGATGACGAGCACGATGGCAAGCTCTACAAGTGTGAAACCCTTCTGAGACCTAAAAACTTTCATAGCTGACCTCCTTTTTAGTTTTTTGTTTTTTTTCTAAATTGAGCGATTTTTCATACAACCTTTGTTAATTCCGTCATTGCGAGATTGCTTCGCTACGCTCGCAATGACAATTGTAAATCGCTCAATTTAGTTTTTTGTTTTAATTTAAGCAATATTTATACTATTTAAGGAGGTCGGTTGCGCCACTCGGAACACCGTAGCCACCATGGCGACCATTTTGACAGCTACGGCATCCTTCCTCCATCAATCAATATGTCAAATTTTAAACACTTTCTATGACAATTGTCAATAATTTTATGTTATTGTGGTTACTATATTAAAATGTCATCTGTTTTTACTAAATTGAAATGTCACATATATGTTAACCTCCTTCTTTTAGGCAAGCAATCTAAAGGAAGGAGGTTTTATGGAGAAA
>JBEPZQ010000042.1:10011-10548 GCA_041640755.1 Thermodesulfovibrio sp.
CGCAATAATAAACCTCAATTTATTCTTCTACAAAAACCTCAATTGCAATTTCAGGACAAACAACTGCGCACATTGCGCAGCCAATGCAATTTTCTGGCTTAACAAAGTATGCAGGAAAGTAGCCTAAGGAATTAAAGTCTGAAGATATTTCTATGCAGCCCTTTGGACAAGTCATTAAACAATATTTACAACCTTTGCATCTTTCTGTATCAATCTCAATATATCCCTTTTTAATTTTTGTCTGCATAGTTTGAATTCTAACTGATACTTGCAAAATAAGTCAAATTTTGAAAGGATATTTGTGGTTACTATATTAAAATGTCATCTGTTTTTACTAAATTGAAATGTCACATATATGTTAACCTCCTTCTTTTAGGCAAGCAATCTAAAGGAAGGAGGTTTTATGGAGAAAAAAATACATTTTTACGGAGGAAGAGTTGAAGAGGTTTGAAGTAATGAATCAAGTCTTATCAGGCTTTTTAACCCTTAAACAAGCTCAGGAGATATTAGGGTTGAGTTACAGACAGGTTTTAAGGC
>JBEPZQ010000043.1:0-10434 GCA_041640755.1 Thermodesulfovibrio sp.
AAAATTTATATGCTTACCATCTATAATGAGCGAAGGCTCTGTTGGCTTCTGCCATCTTGTGAGTTTCTTCTCTCTTTTTGATACAAGCACCTACATTGTTGTAGGCATCCAATATTTCAGCTGCCAATCTTTCTCTCATTGTTTTTTCTTTACGCTGTCTTGAATATGTTTTAAGCCATCTTAATGCAAGGCTTAATCTTCTGTTTGGTCTTACTTCCATTGGAACTTGATAAGTAGCTCCTCCAACTCTTCTTGGCCTAACTTCAAGAATAGGTTTAATATTTTCTATTGCCTGCTTAAAAATTTTAAGTGGGTCTTGCCCTGTCTTCTCTCTAATTATTTCAAATGCTCCGTAAACAATTCTTTCGCTTGTTGACTTTTTACCATCCTGCATTATTACATTTATCAATTTAGATACGAGCTTGCTATGATATAACGGATCTGGCAAAACCTCCCTTTTTGGAATATAACCTCTTCTTGGCATCTCCTTGCTCCTAATTTATTTTGGTCTCTTTGTGCCGTATTTTGAACGGCTTTTTCTTCTGTTGTTGACACCAGCACAATCAAGTGTGCCTCTGACAATATGATATCTCACACCCGGCAAATCCTTAACTCTTCCGCCTCTCACAAGAACAATAGAATGCTCCTGTAAGTTGTGTCCTTCGCCCGGTATATAGGCAATAACCTCTACACCGTTTGTAAGCCTTACTTTTGCAACCTTTCTTAAAGCAGAATTCGGCTTCTTTGGTGTTGTTGTATAAACTCTTACGCATACTCCTCTTCTTTGAGGGCATGATTGCAATGCAGGTGACTTAGTCTTCTTTTCAACCTTCTCTCTGCCTTTTTTTACTAATTGTGCAATTGTTGGCACCTTTTCACCTCGCAAAATGTGCTAATTTATATTTTAACAAAATTTTAACATTTAAATAGCCAAGACTTTTTAGTTTATCAAAAATATTAAATTATGTCAAGTAATCTAACAACTTTTCTGTAAACAACGATTAAAAAAGTATCATTTGTTATCGCAATTTTTTTGCTTTATAAAATTAATTTAAAGAGTTCACTCACTCAATTAATTGGAGGCCGCTCAAAAAAGTTTGGAAGTCATTACAAAATATAATCTTATGCAGCCAAACTCTAATTAATATTATTATTTAAAATGCTAATTTTTTTCAACAGTTACAAAAATAGTATAATACTTTCAAAAAATTGAGGAGGTTTATAATGAGAACAAAGGTAAAGGACATTATGAATACTAAACTTGAAACAATAAGCCCTGATGCAACTGTGTATGATGCAATAGAAAAACTTGTTGACAGAAGGATGCGGTCTTTAATAGTTCTTCCAAAGGATGATAAAGATGTATATGGAGTAATCACTGTGCGTGACATAGTTTATAAGGTAATTGCAAAAAACATGGATCCACATAAAATAAAAATAGAAGAGATTGCATCAAAGCCTGTAATTAGTATAGACAAGGAAACAGAACTTGAGCACCTAATTAAGCTTATGGACAAATTCAACATTGCAAGGGTATTTGTTCATGAGGGCAAAGAAATCATTGGAGTTGTTTCCCTTTTAGATGTGCTATCTGCTTCATTGATAGCAAGGGCAAGGAGACAGTAAGATGTTTGATAAAATTTTTGCCGGTGGCAAATTAGAAAAGAAAGTAATTGAAAATATCAAAACACACATCAAAATTCTCTGCTCAGCTACTGAATGCTTTAGACATGCTATCTCTACTGGTGAAAAAGAAAGCACTTTTTGCGTTGCAGACTTGGAAAGAGAGGCTGATTCTATAAGAAGAGATATTATTTCAACAATTCATCAAGGAGCTTTTCTACCCTTTGTAAGACCAAATATTTGCAGATTTGTAGAAATTGTTGATGAAGCCTTTGATAATCTTGAAGACGCAGCCTTTGAATATAGATATGTGAATACTGATACTTACAAACTCATTGAACCTGAATGCCTAAAAATCGCAAAAATCAACTCAGATATGTGTGAACTTCTCTCTTTAGCTTTTGATACTCTGATAAGCAAGGGTGATTTAAAGGAAAAAAATCTTGCTATAAGAATATACGAAAAGCAAGTTGATGACCTGAAATTTGATATCATTGAAAAGTTAAGAAAAATTGATATTAAAAACTACTGGGACGGAAAAATTATAACTGATTTTGTTGATTATTTAACAAAACTTAGCGATTTAATAGAAGACGCAAGCGATTACTTATACATCATTGAAGTAAGCCTTAGATAATATTGACTGGTTAGTGTCAGGAGAAATGAACGGAAATGATTGAAATAGCAATACTGGCAAGTTTTCTTATTGCCTTTGGAATAGGTTCAAATGATGCATCAAATGCACTTGGAATCTGCATAGGTTCAGGAATAATAAGATTAAGACGAGCAATTTTTTTATTTGGTGTACTTGTTTTCTTGGGCATTTTTCTTCAGGGACAAAAAGTAATGAAAACTGTCGGGAAAAACATTGTAGATGTCAATTCTACAATAATCATCATTGCCTTAACCATATCAGCAATACTAATAATCGTCTCTAACTGGCGACGACTTCCGCTTTCTACTCATCAGGTTATTATAGGCAGTCTTGTTGGAGCCTCTGTTGCCTGCGATAGCGCAATCAATATCTCTTCTATCATAAAAATTATAATTTCATGGATAATTTCACCTTTTATTGCTATGGGCTTTTCGTTCTTTTTATACAAGATTCTTGAAAAAACGGTATCAAGGTTTCCATTCTTCCAGATTGAAAGACTTTTAAGAGCATTTCTACTATTAAGCGCAGGCTTGATTTCTTACAATACTGGTGCAAACGAACTTGCTACAGTTTTAGGTCCTGTAATGCATTCTGGCATGGAAGTAAATAAAGTTATATTATTTTCTATTGCCTCAATTATGGTATTCTCAGGTGCAATGTTGCTCAGTCACAGAGTTATTGAAACAGTAGGGAAAGGAATAACTACATTAGACCCTTTCTCAGGTTTTGCTGCCCAGTTTGGAGCAGGTGGATGCGTGCTTTTTTTCACATTTCTTGGAATGCCAATATCAACGACTTATTGCATAATAGGCGGAATAAGCGGTGTTGGAATGACAAAGGGAATCAGGACAGTAAAATTCGGACTTTTAAGAAAAATTGCAATTAACTTTTTAATTACCCCTTCCCTTGCCTTTGTCCTTGGTTATTTTGCACTAAAATTAATCAATCCCTAAGTAGTTCTTTATCCTTGAAACTGCCTCTGGAATTGCAGCCTCCACAGAAGGACTACATTCTCTGCTTAGGGTTTCAACATCTTCTACTTCAACTCCAATAATTTTTATATCCTTTGGCATTTCATCGGGATAAACAGAATAGCCAATTCTTATAAGCTCAAAGATTGATAAACTGTGAGTTCCACTTGCATAGACTTTTTCCCAATAGTCAGAAGTAAATTCAAGAATACTTCCCGGTTCTCTTCCAGTTTTAACTCCATCCACAATTATTGCTCTGTCATAGCCTAACATAGAGTCAATTAGTTCAAAACTTATGTTTAATAATTTAATGGTTGGCACTTTATTCTCAAATGCTTCAACTATCTTGAGTCCAACTCCATCATCCTTAAAATTGGGATTACCTATCCCAATAACAATAGTTTTCATCTCCCCTCTCTGAAAATCAGATTAATAAAAATTTTGCGGGGGAAGTGAATCCCCCGCAGTAAAAAGGAAGGATATTTTTAGGCTATTTCATAATTTCTAAGGCTCTTTATCAATTCGCCATCGTGGGAGTAAATATTAAGTTCAATAGGAGTTCTTCCTGGCAATGTATGTGTAGCGCAAGCAAAGCAAAGGTCATAAGGTCTGTAAGCCATTTCAACCATATTGAGTATACCCTCATCTACCTTTCCACCTTTTATGAAGTACTGAGCAGCCTTTCTGATTGCCACATTAATTGCTCCCTTGTTGTGAGTAGTAGCAACAATAAGATTTGCCTCTGTTACAATAGCATTTTCGTCAGTTTTGTAATGGTGAATAAGAGTTCCTCTTGGGACCTCAACTATTCCAACTCCTTCACCAACTACTTGAGTGAGTTCCTGACGAACATTAGGATCAGTAATGCTTTCATCTGATGCAAGTGCCTTAATGTTCTCTGCGGCACTCAGTAACTCAATTGCTCTTGCCCAATGATAAGCCATAATGTTGTGAACAGGTTTTCCTCCAAAGGTATTAAGCATTTTCTCATATGCTTCCTGAGCAAGAGGCGTTGGGAATCCATTACCTACGTTAAATCTGGCAAGAGGTCCGACGCTGTAGAGGCTTGTACCATCACCATCTACAATGCCCTTCCAGCCAAATTTTTTAATATATGGAGCTTTCAAGTAACTCCATGGAAGTGTTCTTTCTGCAATGTGGTCAAGATATTCCTTACCTCTGAAACGAGCTATCTCATTTCCCTTAGTATCAACGAAAACCTCTTCTTTTGGATCATAATAAGTTATCTTACCATTCTCATCAACACCGCCAAGATAATTTACAACCACCTTATAAGCATCTGAGAGAACTAAATCTACATATGCCTTGTTCTGAAGAACGACCTTATCAAATACATCAAGAGTAAGTTTACCAAGCTCTATCAGGTCATCTGCTATAGCAAGAATTTCTTTTCTCTGCTCCTCTGTTATAGCCTTTGACCAACCACCGGGAACTGCTGCCACAGGATGTATTGGTCTACCACCGAGCATTTCAAATATCTTTACAGCACCTGCTCTTTTCTTCAAAACAAGCTTTCCAACATCAGCACCTACCTTCATAATTAAGCCAACAAGATTTCTCTCCGCCGGTGGTGCTGTGGGTCCGCATACAAAATCAGGAAAACCAAGCGCATAAAGGATTGCAGTATGGTCTTCAACCATATGGGCATTAAAAAATATGTCTCTAAGTTTTTTTGCTGTTGGAGTTGGTTCAACTCCAAAAACACCATCGCTTGCCTTCATTGAGGCTGTAAAATGAACACCTCTACAAACACCACAAATTGTTGATACTGTTCTTGGAACTTCCTCTATGGGCATTCCCCTGAGGAATCTTTCGTATCCCATGAACTCTACAGTTTGAAGATATGCGTTTTCAACATTTCCTTGTTCATCAAGGAAGATTGTAATTTTTCCGTGGCCCTCAAGCCTTGTCATCGGATTAATTTCTATTTTCTTCATTCCCTTTCCCCCCTTCTGGGTTATTTTTCTTATTATATCTTTCAAACTCATTTTATCTCTTTAATTTTTTGCCCAAGAAAGAACTTGGCAATGTGTATCTATAAAAGAGATGAACAGGATCAGGTATCTTATCAACAAGTTCTTCATTTTCAAGCATGCTTGCAATAGCACTAACTGCTCTTAAACCATAATCTTTAACTCCTGGTATTGGACCTCCACAACCTCTGCAAGGAATGTCTACAGATGGACATTTTGAGCCGCAGTCACCCTGAGTTACTGGACCGAGACATAAATATCCCTGCTCCAGCAAACAGGTATTGGGATCGGGATTTCCTTCATATATTCTCTTAACTGTATTTGCAAGTTTTTTGGGTTTACCTTGCAAAACAGGATTTTTATCACATACTTCACATACAGCCTTACCCATTGTAATCCAAGAACCAGCAGGTGGAAGTTGCCCTGTTAAAATTGCATTCACTGCCTTTGCGACATGTGTATGATGAGGTGGGCATCCTCCAACATAAAAGTCAACAGGAACAACATCGTCAAGCTTCCTTGCATCCATAAGTGCAGGAAGTGTTAAATCATATTTACCATTGTCAACATAGCTTACCTGTGGAAGAACTTTGTCAGGATTATCAGTGCTAAATGTATTAATATATGCTGTATCAAGAAGTTGCTCGGTTGTATGTAAATTAACAAGTCCTTTGATTCCGCCACAAGCTGCACATATACCAAAGGCTATAAGAACTTTACATTTATCTCTTAGAACCTTTGCAATGTGTTCATGTTCTGAGTTTCTCACATTACCACTGAAAAGTCCGACATCTATTGAACCAGAGGGCATTGCCTCAAGGTCTTTATATTTTGCATCAGCCACTGTTGGTGCCCAGAAGACAATATCTAATACTGTAGCTACATCAACCAATGCTTCTGATAGATCCACAATTGACATATCACATCCACCGCAACCACCAGCTAAATAAAATGCAAGTTTAGGTTTGCTCATTGTGCCCCTCCTTTCAAAGGATTTGGTCCGAGTTCTCTTATTTTTGCATCAAATTCAGTCATAGCCTCGGAAAATCTCTTTCCCTCACTTCCTGATATCCATTCAAGCTGAATTCTATCTGGTTCAACACCGAGGTCTGTTGCTAATCTCTTGAAAAGTTTAAATCTTCTGATTGCTTTGTAGTTGCCCTCTTTATAATGGCAATCACCAAAGTGGCATCCGCCAATAAATACACCATCTGCCCCTCTTCTGAGGGCTTCAGCAATAAACTCGGGTTCAACCCGTCCACTACATGGTACTCTTATAATATGAATTGTAGGAGGATAAGAATACCTTAAACTACCTGCCAAATCAGCCCCCTGATAGGTACACCATTGACAGGCAATAACAATAATTCTTGGCTCCCATGCCATTTCTAATTACCTCCTTTTATTTTTGTTATTACTCCATTCAAAGGAATTGATGCCATTGCAGTAGCTTTTTCAACATCTGCACCCATTGCAATCGCAAGAAGTTGAACAATGTGAAGAGCAGGTATTGTGTAATTAATCTTTTTCTGCTCTGCGAGCAAAGCTTGTCCTGCATCAAACTGAAGTAAACAGGAACTACAACCTGTAACACATACATCAGGATTCAGCTCTTCTTTAATTACATCAAGCTTTTTCTTAAATAAAGCAAGAGATTTTTCAGGTGCATTTGACCTTAAAGCTCCCATTCCACAACAGTCTGTCAAGGTGCTGTAATGGGGAGCTGAACCACCAGCTGCCTCAACAATTTCCTTTAGTTTTTTAGGGAAAAATACATTCTCTTCATTGTGATGAAAGGCTCTACTGGGCCAAAGATTGTGGCATCCTGTCTGCAAAGCCACAACTAATCCATTAAGAGGATATTTTATTTTTGATTTGAGAGCATCAAGTCCTATCTCGTCATGAAGGTAATTTATAAAATTCCAGTGGGTTGCTTTTCCTTCGTATTTCTTCCCGACTTTTCCAAGTATTTCGTTTACCTTCTGCTTAATCTCTGGATGTTTTTCCATGTAATACTTAGCTTCATTTATTGAACCATAACATGAACCGCATCCTGTAATAGTATCAACGCCTTTTTCTTCTGCAATTGCTAAATTCCATGCAGAAGCTGCTGCCCATCCTACAATATCAAGGGATGGCATGGTTCCATATGCAGGACAGCATGTGGCACCTTCAAGCTCTACAACTTCAACTCCCAATTCATTCAGCATATATCTTGCTGAATACTCTACATCTGGTCTGTTAAAAGGTATATTACATCCAAGAAAAAATCCTATTTTCTTCATTTCTGTCCTCCTAATCAAGCGGGAATGGTGCTATTTCTTCAAGGACGGTCTGTTTTAAGACCTCCCTGTATTTCTTTAATAATTCCTCATTGCTTAACGCTGTTGGTGGTTTTTCAGGAAGTCCTGCTTTCTTTCTTCTCTCCTCAAATCCCTTTGGAAATACCGCATGTCCAAATCTATAAAGATTTCTCAAACCCTCATATGTATTTGCAGGACATGATTCAACCTTCATGGCAGCCCTTCTTACTGCCTGAATAACTTCATAGGGAACTACATCCATTGGGCAAACTTCTACACATCTATTACAGGACTGACATCCCCAAACTGAAGAGTCCTCAAGTAGAATATCTCTTAAACCCAAGTTTGCTGCATGGATTATTCTTTTAATGAAAAACTCTAAACCAGATAAAGCCATTGGACATGTTGAAGCACACTTTCCACACTGAATACACTCTTTAAGTTCTTCTGCACCTAATTCTTTTAATTCTTTTACAAAACTCTCATCACCTTGTGTTAGGTCAATTACATTTACGGTGACCTCTTCCATTTTTTCCTCCTTATTTTATTTTAAGCCTCTGTTAATGCTTCAATTTGTGCCATAACCTGCTCTGTTGTAAAGCCATGGAATGTAATTGCACGAGATGGGCAAGCAGTTGCGCATACTCCGCAACCAGCACAAAGAGCTGGCTCAATATATGCCTTTTCTTTGCCTTTGTATTCCTCAAGTCTGATTGCACCATATGGACAAAGTGGTACACATACTCCACAGGAACTGCATTTTTCTCTGTCAACCTCTGATATAATTGCCTCAAATTTGATTTTTCCGGGAATGACTAATGCAGCTGCTGCAGATGCTGCTGCACGGGATTGGGCAATTGATTCAGGAATATCCTTTGGTCCCTGAACACATCCTGCTAAAAATACTCCCTTGGCTGCAGTTTCAACAGGATAAAGTTTTGTATGAACCTCTCTTAAGAAACCTTCTCTTCCACATGTAGCAGCAAATAGTCTTCCGAGTTCCTCAGTTCCTGCAGGTGGCTCAATAGCTGTTGCCAAAACAACCATGTCAGCCTCAAGCTCTACAGGCGAGCAAAGGTCAACATCAAATCCTCTAACCCTAAGCTTTCCATTAGGCTTGACATCAACTGCTGATACTCTTCCACCTCTTATTATCTTTGCACCAAGCTCTCTTGTATAAACATAGAACTCTTCAAAATCCTTACCAGCAGTCCTTACGTCAATGAAGAATAGATAGAGCTTTATGTCAGGATATTTCTCTTTGAGAATTCTTGCGTGCTTAAGCATATACATACAGCAGACTTTGGAACAATATGTATGATATCTTTCATCTCTGCTACCAACGCAAGAGATAAATGCAATAGTTTTTGGTTTTGTTCCATCTGATGGTCTCTTCAACTCACCCTCAGTTGGTCCTGTTGCTGAAAGAATTCTCTCAAATTCCATTGCAGTAACAACATCAGGTGAATGAGGGGAGTATTCCTTGAAGTGAGTTTTTTCCATAACCTTGTATCCTGTGGCTATAATAACAGCACCAACCTTTAAGTTAATGTATTCATCTTTATCGTCAAATTTTATTGCACCTGCTGGACATCCTTGAATTCCCTTTGGTGGAATACCTTTTTCACAAATTTGACATGCAGGTTTTCCACTCTTTTCCATTGATTTGAAATATAAACAATTTGGTCTGTCAATTACTGCTTTCTTTGGAACTGCTTGCGGAAACTCAATGTATGCTGCCCTTCTCTGATCCATTTTATAGTTATATTCATTCGGAACTCTTGAAGGGCAAATCTGAGTACATACTCCACATCCTGTACATTTATCCCAATCAATATATCTTGCCTTTCTCTTGACTGTAATATCAAAATTACCTACATATCCTTTTACTGCATCAACTTCGCAGTATGTCATAAGTTCTATGTTAGGATGCTGGGCAACCTCAACCATTTTAGGGGTAAGAATACATGCTGAACAATCCATTGTTGGGAAGGTTTTATCAAGCTTAATCATCATTCCGCCAATTGATGGCTGTCTCTCAACAAGATATACTTTTAATCCCATGTTTGCCAAATCTAATGCTGCAAACATTCCCGCCACACCACCACCAATGACCATTACGGACTTTTCCATTTCTCCATAACGGTCCTCAAGGGGCTCTGCGTATCTTACTTTTGCAACGGCACTTCTTATTAATCTTTTTGCTTTTTCTGTAGCACCTGTTTTGTCATGCCAGTGAGCCCAGCTGTCTTGGTCTCTTATATTTGCCATCTCAAGAAAATAACGGTTTAGCCCAGCTGCCTCAACAGCATCTCTAAAAATTGGTTCATGTGTTCTTGGTGTACATGCTGCAACAACTACTCTGTCAACTACGCCATTTTTAATATCCTGCTTAATGATATCCTGTCCTGGATCAGAACACATAAAGAGATAGTTTCTGACAACTACCACATCTGGAAGGGTTGCGGCATACTTGGCTACTTCGTCAATGTTCACAGCCCCCGCAATGTTCTCACCACAATGGCATACATACACCCCTATCTTTGCCATTTTAAAACCTCCTTTTGGATATAGTTATATTTTAATGTGCTATATCTTTTTAGCATTTTTTGCAAAATTTGTCAAGAGCTATCTTAGTTTAAATAAAAAAATCTATTAAATCAAACAGTTACAGAATAATTTCAAATTGTCCAATTCTCAAGCGTTATTAGGGAGCTCTGTCCCGAGGTAATCTTGTTCTTTTTAGATTGCTTTGCATTCCTTCGGTGGCTGTGTCATAACCCCTTTTGGTCAGATTTTTCTCCTCAAGGCTTTTCAAAACACATTGAAAATTCTACAAAATTTTTGCACAAAGCAGACTGATTTAAGAGAATTGGGAGATTGCGACA
>JBEPZQ010000044.1:0-10260 GCA_041640755.1 Thermodesulfovibrio sp.
ACTGCGGAACAAGACAATACAGGGCTGTTGCAAATTATGAAATTCTGGCAACTATCTTTGTTTCTCAAAGAATTTTAAAGAGAGGTGATGTAATCACTGAATCAGATATTATTGAAATCAAAAAACCCTTAAACAGAATTCCATCAGGTGCAATAATGGAAAAACAAGAAATTATTGGAAGAATTGTCAAACGGACATTGGCGCAAGGATTAATCATCAAAGATGACCATCTCTATTCCGGCATACCAGTGAAAAGGGGAAGTAAAGTTTTTGTGATGATTAATTCTGGACAGGTCAGTATTATGACAGAAGGTGTTTTAAAATCTGACGCTACTGTTGGAGATTTAGCTAAAGTACAATGCCTTCAAACTGGCAAGGAAATTGTAGGTAAGCTCATAGAAAAAGACAAAGTGAGGGTGAGCTTATGAAAATCTTAAAATTATTAATATTAATCTGTGTTTTAATTGGCATAGCAGCGTGTTCAGAACTTAGGGAAGTTAGAGAAGTAAAAAATGCTGGCATGCCACCTAAGTATTATCCAGAGCCTCAGCAGAATATAACATCCTCAAGCGAGGGATCTCTCTGGAAAAACAAAGCATCCCTATTTGAAGACAAAAAAGCTCGTAGAGTTAATGACCTTGTAACAATCATAATTAATGAGACAACATCAGCCCAAAAAAAGGCATCCACCTCAGCTTCAAGGGATTCATCGTCAAACTATGGACTTGATACATTTTTTGGCATGAATACGGATTTCAATATCCACAATCTTCCAATCATAAACGGATTCTACAAGGCTGGAAACATTTTTTCTCCCTCGGTTTCAGGTTCAGCCAAAAGTGACTTTAAAGGTAGTGGTGATACAACTCGGGGTGGAACTATTTCTGGAACGATTACTGCAAAGGTTGTAGAAGTGCTTCCCAATGGAAATCTTGTTATAGAGTCCAGAAAAGAGATTTTTGTAAATAATGAAAAAGAAATCTTAGTACTAAGGGGAATAATAAGACCAGATGATATAAGCCAGAATAACACTATTCTCAGTCAATATGTAGCTGATGCGCAAATATTCCTTGTAGGTGAAGGTACTTTGGGTGATAAGCAGTCTCAGGGCTGGCTTGTCAGATTTCTTGACAAAATATGGCCCTTCTGATATCGGTAATTGGTGGTTGGTGAATGGTGGATAGTGAAAATATAAAAATTTGGAGGATACAGAAATGAAAAGAGTAAAAACCATAGCTCTGTTGACTTTGGTGGTTATTATTTTCACATTCAACATTTCCTCTGCTGAAAGGATTAAAGATATAACAAATTGGGCAGGAGTTAGAGAAAACCAGCTAATAGGCTACGGACTTGTTGTAGGACTCAATGGAACAGGCGATAAAGATGGAACATATCTTTATCAGCCTATAGCTAACATGTTAAGCAGAATGGGAATCACTGTTAATGTCAAGGATTTAAAAGGTAAGGTTAAAAATGTTGCAGCTGTAATGGTAACAGCTAAATTGCCTACTAACATAAAGCCCGGAGCTAAAATTGATGTTCAGGTCTCTTCAATTGGTGATGCTAAATCCCTACAGGGTGGAACACTTTTGCTTACTCCTCTTGTTGGTCCAGACGGAGAAGTTTATGCCTTGGCACAGGGACCTGTTTCAGTTGGAGGATTCATCGCAGCAGGAAGAGCTGCGCAGGCAGTTAAAAATCATCCAAATGTTGGATATATTCCCGAAGGAGCAGTAGTTGAAAAAACAGTTCCTGTTAACTTGAACGCTAAAAATCAGGTTCAGTTAATTTTGCAGTCTCAGGACATAACAACAGCAACAAACATAGCTGAAAAAATTAACGAAAAATTCAAGACAAACATTGCAAAGGCTGATGACCCATTAACTGTTTCAATAATTGTTCCAGAGAACTTTAGAGGAAGGGTTGTGGATTTTATGGCAGAGGTTGAAAAGATAGAAGTTGCAACAGATGTGCCTGCAAAGGTTGTTATTAATGAAAGGACAGGAACTGTTGTCATAGGCTCAAATGTAAAGATATCTCCCACTGCCCTTGCACATGGTGGGTTGACCATCACAATAAAAGAAACTCCTGAGGCTGTTCAGCCTCCGCCCCTTGCTCCTCGTGGAGCACAGACTGAAGTTGTGCCAAGAACAGAGCTAAAGGTTGAAGAAAAACAGGCTTCTTTATTAGAAGTCAGTGGCTCTACTGTTGGAGAACTTGTTAAAGCCCTTAATGCTCTCGGAGTAACACCTAAAGATTTGATTTCAATTCTACAGGCTCTTAAAACTGCAGGTGCTTTAAAGGCTGAATTGGTATTAATGTGAGGTTGCCATGTCGCTGACAAGTCCTATAAACAAAAATCAAAGCCAAGCAGAACAGATTTCATCAACCCAGTTGAAGGAGTTGTCAAAAAAGATAGAGACATTGTTTCTGAACGAACTTTTAAAAATCATGCTGTCTAATACTTCCTTTGCAAAGGACAGGACAACCTCAACCTACATGACAGTGGTTATTCCAGAAATAGCTCAGATGATGGCTGAAAGAGAGATTGGAATAGGAAGATATCTTACAGAAAGCCCGACATTTATCAGATCCATATCAAAAAATCAGAAAATTGAGTTATCACCGTCAAACAAAACTGTAAACGATGAAAAAGATAGCAATATCAGTTTACCTAAAAAGATATCACTACCTGTTCCGGGCAGGCTGACTTCTTCCTTTGGTATGCGACTTGACCCAATTGATGGCAAAAGAAGGCATCACAATGGAATTGATATTGCCGTAGCAGAAGGAACACCAATAAAAGCTGTTATGTCAGGCAAGGTAATCTACTCAGGATACACAAAAGGATATGGAAACTGCGTTATTGTTGAGCATGACAATGGTATTCAGACAGTTTATGCCCATAATTCAAAAAATCTGGTAAAAGTCGGTGATAGGGTTGATGCAAACACAGTCATTGCCCTTTCAGGTTCAACTGGAAGAACAACAGGTCCGCATCTGCATTTTGAAGTCAGGAAAGACGGAAAACCTGTTAATCCTCTCACACTTCTAAATAATTCTGAAAAATCGCCGATTGTATAATTAAAAAAACTTTTACAGGAGGTGTTTAAATGATAGGCGGACCTATAAAAATAGATGGAATGGCTCCAAACACAGGAGTGATGCCTGAGAGGGCTACAGGAAAGTCTCCTGAAAGGAGTGAGGAAGTTCTTACAAAGGATCAGGTAACTCTTTCAGAGCAGGCAAAACAGATTTCAAGATTAATGATTGAAGCAAGCAATATTCCAGACATAAGGGCAGATAGAGTTGAGCAGATAAAAAATGCTATTAATTCTGGCACATACGAAGTAAGGGGCAGTGAAATAGCAGGCAAGATGATTAAGGAGGCATTAGTTGACAAGCTTGCATGAAGAATTAATTGCAATTCTTAAAGAAGAAAAAGCTCTTCTGGTCAGTTTATATCAGGTTGTATCAGAAGAAAGGGATGCTATTGTTGGATTAAACTCACAGGAGCTTGAGAGAATTCTGACTAAAAAACAGGAAACTCTTCTTAAGCTTTCTTTGCTGGAAAAGGAGAGGGAAAAGCTTCTTTCAATGCATGATTTAAATGGAAAGAGTCTTTCTGAAATTATTGATTATTTTGAAAATATGAAAAAATCAACAGAAGCTAATGAGCTTAAGCAATATTATTTATCAATGAAGACGCTTTTGGAGAGTATTTCAGAGATACAAAGAATAAATGAACAGCTCATTGACCGTTCAATTGTTCATATAACTACGGCAATGAAATTCATTGAAAGTTTTGGAATAACTCCTAAGCAAAGTGTTTCAAGGGAGGCTTAAATGGCACTTACAGCCCTTTTTGACATAGGCAAAACTGGAATTCTTACATATCAAAAGGCTCTTCAAGTGGTCTCCCACAACATATCAAATGCGGCAACAGAGGGATACACAAGGCAGGATGTAATTTTTGTTAACATGTCCTCTGGAATTCAAAGTTATGCAGGAATTACAGGCAGAGGAGTTAGACTTCAAGATATTCGCAGAATGTATGACTCATTTATAGAACTTCAGCTTAAAACAGAAAGCTCCAACTTTGCCTATTGGGATGTTATCTATAACGGCATGGTTAGACTTGAAAATATATTCAATGATGCCTCTGATGTAGCTTTAAGCAATGCAGTAAATGACTTTTTCAATGCTTGGCAGGAAATCAGCCAAAATCCCTCAGGAACAGCTGAAAGGACTCTTTTGATAGATAAAGCAAAATATCTTACAGAGAGAATAAACATAAGTTACAGGTCATTGATAGATGAAAGCCAGGAACTTTACAAGGACACAAAAAATTACATTGATGAAATTAATAAATTACTTGACCAGATAAATGAACTCAACGAAAAAATTGCAGCCTCACCGGGTGCTCTTGATATAAAAGACCAAAGAGAAAATCTTGTTAAAAAGCTAAATGATATTGTTAATATAACTTACTTTGAAGACAATGCTGGAAGATATTCAATTCTTCTTGGTGGAATGCCTTTGGTTGATGGTGGAAAGGTATATCATTTAAGTCTTCAGTTAGACAGCAATGATAAAATGCAATTTATGCTTGAGCAAGGTGGAAGCCCGATGAATGTTACTCAGCTCATTCAAGGAGGCAAACTTAAAGCAGCAATTGACTTAAGGGATCAGACAATTCCTGAATATATGGATAAGCTTAACATGCTTGTTTTTGATTTTACAGAAGCAATTAATGCTCAACACAGACAAGGATACGGACTTGATGGCTCAACTGGAAATAACTTCTTCAAACCCTTGTATGATATGACTTTAACAAATGGAACAATGGATGACATCATCTTCAAGATAAATAATGTAAACGAAAACACCTTTAACAGTTATTCAATTCAGTTTGATGGCACAAACTGGACAATAACAAACAACACAACAGGAACCCCTGTTACTCCAACAGTCTCTTCATGGACAGACGGCACTGATACTTATTATAGACTAAGCTTCAATGGAATGGAGTTAACAATAAAAAATCCAAGCAACAACTTGGATATGACATTTCAAATCAAATCCCATACAGCTTTATTCTTTGATGTTGCAATAACAGATATCAACAAAATCGCAGCAGCCAGCAATGATCCCACATCCTCTGCAAGCGGACCAATGGACAATGGCAATGCACGGAAAATATATTCTCTAATTAATGCAGAGATAGTTGGTGACAATACTTTTACTGATTTTTACAGAAGTATAGTTTCTCAGGTTGGAATTTTCACAGCAAGTGCTAAAACTCAAAGAGATTTTCAGGATGCTCTTGTTGAGGAGCTACAAAAAAGAAGGCAAGATATCTCAGGTGTAAGCCTTGATGAAGAGGCAGTTAATCTTATAAAGTATCAGAAAATGTATGAAGCCTCTGCAAGGGTAATAAGGGTTGCAGATGAAATACTTGCAACATTATTTGATATGGTGAGGTAGACATGAAAGTAACAACATCATTTTTTTATCAGACATTTTTAAAAGACTTAAACAGACAAATAGATGCCATGTTTAAAGCACAGAAACAACTTGCTACAGGCAAAAGAATTCTTGCACCAAGCGATGATCCCGTGGCAATGTCAAGAATAGTTAAATATAATGCCTCTTTATCAGCCATTGATGAATACAAAAGAGTAATTGACACTGCCAAAATTTATAATTCAGCAATTGAAACAGCGATTAATGATTTAAAAAATATGACAATTAAAGCCAAACAACTTGCAGTACAAGGCTCTACAGATACTCTTTCGCCTACAGACAGACTTGCCTTAGCAAGGGAAGCTCAGATTTTAATTGAAAGAAGCATTGAAGCAGTAAATACAAAGGTAGCAAATCGTTATGTGTTTGGAGGTTATAAAGCAGACATTGAACCAGTAAACAAATACTCTGGAACATATCAGTCTGATACAAACTTACAGTATGTTGACATCAGCTTTTTCCTTGATGTTGCAGTTAATCTTCCTGCAACAGAGTTTTTCACCTATGCAGCAGATACAAATCAGGTATTTGTCCCATACAACAGCACTGACACAGGAGCTGTTCATGATGTTGACCCTCTTTCAGCCCTTTTAATGCCTTCTCCTTCAACACCTATTACTGATCCCGATGCTTCTTTTTCAACCAATGGCGGCAGTATAACAATTAACTTTTCCGACAGCTCAGCAAACATTTCAATCAATCCCGGAGCTTCATTGAATGATATAGCAAATGCTATAAATACTCAAGCAGGCGATATGGTCAAGGCTTGGGTAGTAAACACAGGAACTACAACAAATCCTGACTACAGGCTTGTTATAAACAGCATACCAAATGGAAAGTCTGACCAATTAAGGATTTCAGTAAATGCTCCAGCTGGAGACAATCTTAATCTCCTTTCAAACATGACACTTGAACACAACATAAACGGATACAACTACATTACCGACCCAACTGACCCAAATTACTACAGCTTCAACAACAACTATCTCAACGAAAACTATTACTTGAGAGCATTGTATTTCTTAAAAGTGGCTCTTGAAAACAATGATCAAGGAAGAATTCAGGCTGCTGTTGGATACATTGACAACATTTCAGACAACTTATACAAACAGCAATCAATAATTGGAGCAAGGCTGAATAAAATTGAAACTACAACTGACTATAATCTTGAAATTAAAACAAACACTAATCAATCTCTATCCAATGACAGGGATGCAGACGCAGTTCAGCTGATTTCAGAACTAAACCAGAGGATGACAGTTTTGCAGGCATTAAGAGTTACACTCACTGATTTTTTCAGAACAAATCTTTTTGACTTTCTGAGGTAGCATTGTTAATTCTTACAAGAAAAATAGGTCAGTCAATACGTATTGGCGATGACATCATAGTAAAAATTGTAGATATTGATGGCTCCCAAATCAAGATAGGGATTGAAGCTCCCAAAGGTATTGCTATCTTTAGGGAAGAGCTCTATGAAAAATTAAAGGAAAGCAACATAGAAGCATTGAAAGCATCAAAGGAACTCAATCTTGATGCGATAATTTCTTTTGAGGAGAAAAAGGGTGATAACGATTAAATCAGAGCGATTTGGCGAACTGATTATTGAAGAAAAAGATATAATCAACTTTCCCATTGGCATTCCCGGTATTCCTTTTTGCAGATTTATCATAAAAGAACTTATTGACCCGATAAAATGGCTAATATCTGTTGATGATCCAGATATAGCAATGTTAATTGTTTCTCCTTTTAAATATTTTCCAAACTATGGATTTGAATTAAGTGATGAAATTGCAGAAGTTTTACAAGCAGAAAGCGAGGATGAGCTTGAGGTTTATGTTGCACTTCTTAAAGACAATGATACAGTTGCGGCAAACCTTAAATCTCCATTTATAATCAACAAAAATAAAAAAATCGGAGTCCAGATTCTCCTTGAAGATGAACGATACAAATTTAAAGAGCCAATCAAGAAATAAATAGGATATAACAGATGGAAAGTAAAATTGCAAAGGCTTTAGGAATGGAATTAAATCCTGTTGCTATTTTATGGGCTGATGAAAAACCTCAAGGAGCACTCCAGTTTAAAGAAGGAAAATGGGGATGTGTGATGTGGCTTTTTGCAAGTGCTGTAAAAGGTAAAATTGCTGTGTTTGACAGAAACACTTACGGATGCTGGGGTGGAGGAGTTGGACTTGGTTTTGGAAATGTATATGAAAAATTTCCCGGGGGAATAGAATGTTTTTATTATTTTCTCTCATCAGGGAACAAAGAATGGGATAAAGGTAGAGCTGTTGCAGAACAAATTAAACCTTATATCACCGAAGAATTTTACAATGACTTCCTTGAAGGAGAGAGATACTTAAAAAATCCTGAGAAAGTAAAAGAGTTTGTAGAGCAATTACCAATAATGGACATCCCAGCAAAATACATTATTTTTAAACCCTTAAATGATGTCAATCCTGATATTGAAAAGCCCAAAGTAGTAGTCTTTCCTGTTAATCCTCATCAGCTTTCTGCATTAGTTATACTTGCAAACTATACCGGAAAAGGTTTTGAGAATGTAATAATTCCTTGGGCAGCAGGATGTCAGACAGTAGGAATATTGGCTTACAAATCAGCTGAATCCAAACCTCAGAAAGCGGTAATTGGTTTGACAGACATTTCAGCAAGGAAAAATTTAAGAAAACAACTGGGAAACAACATTTTTACTATTACATTTCCCTATGAGATGTTTTTGGAGATGGAAGAAAATGTAGATGGAAGTTTTCTCCAAAGGCCTGTATGGCTGTCTCTTTTAGACAAAAAAGCCTAATTTTGGCAGAAAATTACTGCTTCTGTAAAGGTACAGCTTCTTCCCAAAAATAGCGATAGACACTCGTCACTGCGAGCCCCCTGTTGCGAGCGATAGCGTGGCAATCAGCAGCATCGTCACTGCGAGCCTCCGAAGGAGGCGAAGCAGTCTCTAATAAGGCTTTATTGAAAAAAAAGTAGAGATTGCTTCGCATCCTTCGGATGCTCGCAAGGACAGCAAAAAATACTTAATTTTCAAATGGTTATACCAACTATTGGATTTCTATCGCTATTTTTCGGTTCTTCAACAAGTAAAATTGGTATGTCGTCCCTAATTGGATAATAAACAGAACATTTTTCGCAGATTAATCTTTCATTTTCTGGCTCATAAATTAAATCACCTTTACAATTAGGACAGGCTATTATTTCAAGCAATTCTTTATCAAGAGGCATCTATTACCCTCCTTAATCTTTTAAGTGTCTTTTCCTTACCCACAATCTCTAAAACCTCATATATTCCGGGACTTACTGTGCTTCCTGTAATGACAACCCTTACAGGCTGAGCAACTGCACCAAGTTTTAAACCCTTTTCATTAACAATATCCATGAAAACTTTTTCTATATTATGCTGAGTAAAGTCTTCAATGGATGACAGTCTTTCTGTAATTTCCTTAAGCAAAGGAATTGTCTCAGAATTTATATATTTTTCTTTAGCCTTTGGCTCTATTTCAACATATTCAAGCAAATAGTATCTCATAGCATTGGCGAGCTCTTTAAGGGTTCTGCATCTTTCCTTAAGAGATTTTATTGCTTTAGCTGCCCACTCAATATCTACTGAGTCATTTTCCATTAGATAGCCTTCTTTTATTAAGAAAGGTTTGACAAGCTCAAAAAGTTTTTCCTCTGGAGTTAACTTTATATATTCACTGTTAAGCCATAAAAGCTTCTCTGCATTGAAAATAGCATTAGCCTTACCCACATGGTCAAGGTCAAAGTATTCTATTAACTCATCCCTCGTAAATATCTCCTTGTCTCCATAAGACCATCCAAGTCTTGCAAGGAAGTTGACAACCGCATCAGGCAAATATCCTTCATCTCTGTATGCAAGAACAGATGTTGCTCCATGTCTTTTACTTAAACGGGACCTGTCAGGACCGAGAATCATGGGAATATGTGCAAATTCTGGAATCTTCATTCCTAAAGCCTTGTAGATATGAATCTGCTTTGGAGTATTATTAAGGTGGTCTTCACCTCTTATGACATGCGTTATATTCATCTCAAAATCATCAACAACAACGCAGAAATTATAGGTAGGAGTACCGTCACTTCTTAGAATAACAAGGTCTTCTATTTCGCTGTTTTTGAATGTAACTTCTCCTTTTACTAAATCATTGACCACTGTTTCACCCTCAAGGGGCATTTTAAATCTTATCGCA
This sequence comes from Thermodesulfovibrio sp., assembly GCA_041640755.1. Taxonomy (GTDB): domain Bacteria; phylum Nitrospirota; class Thermodesulfovibrionia; order Thermodesulfovibrionales; family Thermodesulfovibrionaceae; genus Thermodesulfovibrio. The sequence continues at coordinate 9,750 of JBEPZQ010000044.1, forward strand.
AATGGTTTATCAAGAACTTCTTTTAATTCTCTGCAACGGCGGTCATATCTTGGAGGCTTACCCTCTTTCATAGCCTGCTGTCTTCTTTCTTCAAGCTCCTCTGGAGTGCAATAACATCTGTATGCCTTACCTTCTTCCAAAAGCTTATATGCATAATTTCTATATATTTCCATTCTGTCAGTTTGTCTGAAAGGACCTTCATCCCAGTCTAATCCAAGCCATTTCATTGCCTCAATGATTGATTCTATATATTCTTCAGTTGAACGGGATCTGTCTGTGTCTTCAATTCTTAAAACAAACTTTCCATTATGATGTCTTGCAAAAAGCCAATTAAAAAGCGCAGTTCTTGCGCCTCCAATATGTAAATGTCCTGTAGGACTTGGTGCAAATCTAACCCTAACCAAAACAGCCTCCTTTTGATAAAATTTAACTTTTTATTATACGACCTTTAATCAAAAAGCTTCAAATATATCCGAAAAATAGAGATAGACACTCGTCACTGCGAGCCCCC
>JBEPZQ010000045.1:0-3199 GCA_041640755.1 Thermodesulfovibrio sp.
TCCATCCACTTACTAAATCAGCATCTTTTATTGCTTCAAGTAGCTTTGGAATGTCAGCAGGATCATTCTGAAGATCTCCATCCATTGTAACTACAATTTCTCCCCTTGCAAAATCAAATCCTGCTGCAAAGGCTGCAGTTTGTCCAAAGTTTCTTCTAAAACTAAGAACAACAACATTTGGGTCGCTTTTTTGAATATCTTCAAGTATTTTTAAAGTATTATCTGTGCTTCCATCATCAACATAAATTACTTCATAGGAAATTTGAAGCTTACTTAAAACTTCAGTAAGCTTTTTATGGAGCTCTTCAACATTTTCTTCTTCATTGTAAAGTGGTATTACAACTGATAAATCCATTTTTTAACCCCTTAATAGGTTTCTGGCTTTTTCTCATTTATACCCTTAAAATTGTAACATTTAAATATCGTATAATCTCTAATTTTAACACCTTTTTTCTGAGCAGAAAAACTTTCTCCATCGCATTTGTCAACGGCTTTTTTGACTTCCTCTGGAGCTTCATTTTTTATTCCATACATGACAAATATTCCGTTAATTTTTTCTTTGGATAAAAGTTCAGTGTTTATTGATTCCCACACGTCATATTGATTCATTCTTCTTCCAAGATTAATGCAGTAAACCTTAGGTTTTCCTTCAACATAAAATGCAAGCTCACTTGAAATCTGATATCTATCTGAAAAAATCACAACCTTTCCATCTTTTTCAAGCTCTTTTTTAATCCCGCTGACTTTAATCCCAAGCTCTTTCCAACCCTTAAGCCTTGATGAGGGATCAAGTTTTGCGGATAAATTCATAAAAGGCATTGTATAGGTTAGAATTGTAAATATGCATGATAGTGCAATTGCAGAAATAATGAGCTTTTTTAAAATTTTTCTTTCAAAGGCATAGGCAATTGTAAATAAAAACGGAATGTAGGACATCATTGCCCAGTTTGCCTGAACTTTACCTTGAATGCTTTTAAGTAAAAAGAATGCAAAAACAGGCATTGAAAAAGAGATAATAAACCACCACTGTCTTTTAATAAGATTTAGAGCCGATGGTTTAAAAATAAAATAAAATCCAAGTGCAAAAATTAAAGGCGTTACAACTAAAAGCTGGCTTCCAATGAATTCAGATAGAGATTTTAATGAGATTTTAAATCCTTCATAAATATTAGCCTGGCCAGCAGTATGTTTAAGAGTTACCCAGTCATGCTGAAAGTTCCAGACTATTACAGGAGAAAAAACAATCAGGGAGAGTGTAAGTGAAAGTGTAAGTGCAAGTGCAAGTGAATGTGCAGGTGCGGGTTTAGATAATAAGGAATCACTTTCACTTGCACATACACTTTTATACTTTAGTAAATAAACAAACATGCACAAATAGAAGAAAGCCATTGTGTATTTTGTAAGAAGTCCAAAGCCAATTATTATTCCAAGCAAAACCCAATATGCTTTCTTACCTTCTAATGCTTTCATAAAAAGATAAATTGAGAATATCCAGAAAAAAATAAATGGACTGTCAATAGTGAAAATTACTCCATAGACTGTAAAAAGAGGAATCAGCTGAAAAAGTATTCCTGCAATATATCCAGCTTTTTCGCTAAAAAGCTCTTTACCAATTTTATAGATCAGGATGCTACTTAAAAAAGAAAAAACTACTGCCAATGCCCTTACTCCGAATGGATTGTCTCCAAAAATCCAAGTAGAAAAGGCAATAAGATAGGCTATCATTGGACCCTTTGAATAGTAACTTACATCAGGTCTTCTTGACCACTCCCAGTAATGGGCTTCATCTGGTGAGATATCCACTGGAGCATGAAGGATAAAATAAATTCTGAAAAGGGAAAAAACAATCAAAAACAAATAAAAAGCTCTTTTAATTGAATTTGTATTTACAATTGTTTTATAAGTGACAAAACCCAAAAGGATTCCCCAAAAACAACCAGCCAAGACATCACTGGGCCAATGAACTCCAAGATAAACTCGTGAGATACTAACCAAGATGGCTATTGATAAGGTATAAGCAGTCAAAGCAGTCTTCAATCTTTTTGAAAAAGTGGGTTCTTTTAAAAAAAGAATCAGAATTGTTGCTATTGTAAAATGAATTGTTACATGGTTTGAAGGAAAGCTGAATGAACCTGTGCATCCGACAATCTCTCTAAAATACTCTGTATGACATGGTCTTACTCTTTGAACAATGTTTTTTATCTCTTGAGTGAGCCAGTCAGAAAGAAAAATTCCTATGGAAAGTGAAAGAATTAAGTATAAAATTTGAGCCTTTTTTTGGTTTTTCAAAGCTTGCAGTGCAATGAAAAACAAAATAGGAATATAGAAAATCCAACCCCTTTGAGTGAAAAATACCATAACAGGGTCAAGAAAACTGTTTGCAAGGGTTTTATGAAAGAAAAGTAAAATTTCTCGTTCCATTTTTTAAATTATAACATGTTATAATTTATCTATGCCTGTTCTTGTAATAGACACTGAAAAATGCGTTGGATGCCTTCTGTGCATGTTTGCCTGTGGAAGAACACATCAAGCAGTCGGACTTGAAAGCTCATGCATAAAAGTAAGCTCAAGGGGCGGAATTTCAAGGGGATTTCAAGTTTTTGTATGCAGAGGCTGTGAAGACCCACCTTGTGCCAGAGCATGTCCAGAGGATGCATTAATTGTAAGAAAAGGCGGTGGAGTTCTTCTTAAGGAAGACAAATGCACAGGATGTGGACATTGCGTGAAAGCATGCATTCTTGATGCAATTGGTTGGAATAACAAGAAAAATAAACCTGTAATATGCATTCAATGTGGAGAATGTGCAAGAAGCTGTCATTACAAGGTTTTGGAGCTTAAAAGATGAGGGTTTTATACATTGACCTTTCAAAGAAAAAGTTTTGGACAGAAGAAAGAGCTGATTTATTTTCAAAATATATAGGAGGCACAGGCGTTGCAATAAAACTTCTTCATGAAAACTGTTCTCCTCAGACAGAGCCTTTTTCTCCTGAAAATCCAATAATTTTTGCCATTGGTCCACTTAATGGACTTTTTCCAATTGCATCAAAAACAGTTGCCATGTTTAAGTCTCCCCTTACAGGAAACTTGGGAGAGTCCCATGCAGGTGGAAGAAGTGCAATTGCAATAAGAATGGCAGGATATGGAGCAATTGTAATTAAAGGAAAAAGCGAAAGACCTTGCTCTGTTTCAATTCAGGGAG
>JBEPZQ010000045.1:3209-10113 GCA_041640755.1 Thermodesulfovibrio sp.
AATTCATGGAGATAAAGTGTATTTTAGAGACGCTACAACCCTTTGGGGACTTGAAGGTGTTTCTGCTGCTGGACTGATTCGCAAAAGGGAGCAAGGAGCAGGGCTAAGAACAATAATGAGAATTGGTCCTGCAGGAGAAAGACTTGTAAGTTATGCTTGTGTTACTTTGGAGACTTACAGACACTTTGGAAGACTTGGACTTGGTGCAGTTTTTGGAAGCAAAAACTTAAAAGCAGTTGTTGTCTCAGGAAAAAGGGATTTAAATGTTACAGGTTTTAAAGAATACAAAGAACTTTATTCTTTGTTGTTTAAGCAAATAACAGAATCAGACAAGATGAAAAAATATCATGAACTTGGCACTCCTGCAAATGTTCTCCCCCTTGTTTTTTCAAAGGGACTTCCGATAAAAAATCTTCTTACAAATGAGCTTGATGGTTTAGAAAACATCTCAGGTGAGTCCTTTGCTGAAAAACATCTTGGAAGAAGGGTTGCATGTTCTCATTGTCCAGTTGCATGCATTCATCTTGCAACTTTGAGGAAACCTTATGAAGATGAGCCATATTTTTACCAGACAATATATCTTTCCTATGATTATGAACTTATTTATTCTCTTGGTTCAATGCTTGCCATTACATCAACTGAAGGAGTTTTAAAACTTATTGAGGCTGTTGAAGACATGAGTCTTGATGCAATATCTGCAGGAGTTGTGCTTGCATGGATTACAGAGGCATTTGAAAAAGGAATTATAAATGAAAAGCAAACAGAGGGAATTATTCCAAAATGGGGAGATGTTGACTCTTATGTTAAGCTTATAAAAAAGATTGTTTATGGAGAAAGTGAATTTTTCAGAGATGTTGCAAAGGGTATTGATTATGCTTCATCAAAATATGGTGGAAAAGAGTTTGCTTTGACATATGGAAGTAATGAAATGCCGGGCTATCATACAGGATATGCTTCACATATAGGCTATTTATTTGGAGCAAGACATAGTCACCTTGACAGTGCTGGATATGCAATTGATAAGGAGGCAATGACAAAAAAATTTAGTGAAGAGCAGATTGCAGAAAAACTTTTCAATGAAGAGTGCTGGAGACAAATACTTTCAAGCCTTGTCATATGCTTTTTTGCAAGGGAAATTTATCCACCAGATACAGTTTTAAGATGTTTAAAACTTGCAGGATACTCATTTGACGAAGACAAACTTTCGGATATTGCAAAACAGATATATGCAGAAAAATATCGTTTTAAGATAAAGTGCGGATTTGACCTTGATAAGCTGTCACTCCCTAAAAGAATATTTGAAACTCCTTCATCAAATGGAGCTCTAAATAAGGAGAGCGCAGAAAAAATTATAGGTATTTTAAAGGAGAAAATTAAAGGTGTATTAAAATGATAAGAATCCTTATTTTTACAATTTTTGCAGTTTCTTTCCTTTTTGCTCAAGCCAATGCAAAAGAGATACTTTTGCTTAAAGTAGAAGGAGTAATTAATCCTCCCCATGCTGAGTATATCACCAAAGGAATAAAAAAAGCCCATGAAATAAAGGCAGAGGCATTAATAATTCAGCTTGACACCCCTGGAGGGCTTGACAGTTCAATGAGAGACATAATTAAAGAGATGTTAAACTCTGAGATTCCTATCATTGTTTATGTTGCTCCAAAAGGAGCGAGGGCAGCAAGTGCAGGAGCATTTATTACTTTGGCAGCCCACATAGCTGCCATGTCACCTGGAACAAACATAGGCGCAGCCTCACCTGTAGCAATGGGTGGTGAAAAGATGGATAAAACTCTGGCAGAGAAGATAATGAATGACGCAGTTGCCTATATAAAGGCTATTGCTAAAGAGAGAGGAAGAAACGAACAGTGGGCAGAGCTTGCAGTTAGGAAAGGAATCTCTTCTACCGAGACAGAGGCATTAAAAAAAGGAGTAATAGATTTACTGGCAGAGGATTTAAAGACACTTTTGAAAGAGATTCATGGGAAAAAAGTTAAAACCTCTATAGGTGAAAAAGTAATTAACACAAAGGATTCAAAAGTTAGCGAAACAGAGATGAGCTTTAGATTAAAGTTTCTGAACTTTCTGAGCAATCCCAACATTGCCTATATTTTACTAATGATCGGAATTTATGGAATTATATTTGAGTTAAGCAATCCCGGAGCCATATTCCCCGGAGTAATTGGTGCTGTAAGTTTAATACTCGCTTTTTATAGTCTGCAAACGCTTCCTATAAACTATGCAGCTGCTGGATTGATACTTCTTGGGATAATTCTTTTTGTCCTTGAGCTCAAATTCACCTCATACGGATTGCTAACCTTAGGAGGTATTGTATGTTTTGTTTTGGGGTCTATCATGCTTTTTGACACAGCAAATCCTCTCTTTAAGCTCTCTCTTTCTGTTATAATACCAGTTGCAATTGTTACGGCTTTATTTTTTGCTGTTCTTCTAAGACTTGCTTATAAGGCACACAAAAGAAAGCCTGTTACAGGAGTTGAGGAACTCATGGGAATGAAAGGATATGCAAAGGAAGATTTTGTATCTGGAAAAGGCTTGGTCATGGTTCATGGAGAGCTTTGGCAGGCAATTTCTGATGAGGAAATTAAGAAGGATGAAGAAGTTATTGTTGAAAAAGTTGAAGGACTTACTCTTAAAGTGAGGAAGATTAAGTGAAGGCTTTGGTTACAGGAGGAACGGGTTTTATTGGCAGTCATCTTGTAGAGAAGCTTTTAAATGATGGTTTTGAAGTCTATTGCATTGTTCGAAATCCTGCTAAGCTTCGTTTTCTTAATGGGCTTAATGTAAAAATTATTAAAGCAGATTGCACTGACATAGAAAGTTTACGAAAAATAGATTGGAATTTTGACTATATTTTTAATCTTTCAGGAATCACAAAGGCAAAGAGCCCTGAAGAGTTCTATCAGTCAAATTATATTGGAACAAAAAATCTTGTGGAAATTGCATCCGAGCTTAATCCGTCTTTAAAAAGATTTATTCATGTAAGCAGTCTTGCAGCAGTTGGACCATGCAATGACTGCGCTCCCGTTGATGAAAACACTGCTCCTCATCCTGTATCAGAGTATGGAAAGAGCAAACTTTTAGGTGAGCAAGCAGTTGAACATTTTAAAGAAAAGATTCCTATTACCATTATTCGCCCTCCAGCAGTTTACGGACCAAGAGATACTGATTTTCTTACCTTTTTCAAAATGATTAAAGCAGGATTGGTTTTTTACTTTACTGAAGGAAGATACTCTATGGTTTATGTAGATGACCTTGTAAAAGGTATTATTTTGTCTTCAAAACATGAAAAGACAGCAGGAGAAAAACTTTTTATTGCCAACTCCCATGCCTACACAACTCGTCAGATTGTTGAGGTAATCTCTGCGATATTAAAAAAGAAGCCACTAAAAATTAAAATTTCTCCAACAATCGGCAAATTCTTTGTTGGACTCTTTCAAAAATTTGACAAAACAAGTATAATAAATAACGATAAACTTAAAGAACTCATGCAACCTTGCTGGGTTTGCTCTACAGTAAAAGCCGAGCATTTGCTTGGCTTTAAAGCAAAAACTACATTAGAGGAAGGGATGGAGAGAACAGCGAAATGGTACAGAGAGAATCAGTGGTTATAAAAAAGGATGTCTTTGAAAAATGCTTTAAATTTACAGCCGCCTATGAATTACAAAAAGTAGGCATGTATCCATATTTTAGGATTATTGAGTCTGCGCAGGGTCCTGAAGTGATAATGAATGGCAGAAAGATGATTATGATTGGCTCAAATAATTATCTCGGACTTACAAACCATCCAAAGGTCAAGGAAGCCGCAATTAATGCAATTAAAAAATACGGCACAGGATGCGCAGGTTCAAGATTTTTAAATGGTACACTGGACATTCATGTAGAACTTGAGGAAAAGCTTGCGTGGTTTGTAAGGAAGGAATCAGCTCTTGTATTTTCAACAGGCTTTCAGGTCAATCTTGGGGTTATTTCCTCATTAGTTGGCAAGGATGACCTTGTAATAATAGATAAAATGGATCATGCAAGTATTGTTGATGGATGCAGACTTTCTTTTGGCGAAGTAAAAAGATATAAACACAACGATATAGAAGACCTTGAGAGAGTCCTTAAAGAATGCGAAGATAGATCAAAGCTTGTAGTGGTTGACGGCGTTTTCAGCATGGAAGGAGACATTGTAAAGCTTGCTGAGGTCTATGAACTTTGCAAAAAATACGGTGCCAGACTTATGGTTGATGATGCTCACGGAATAGGAGTATTGGGAGAGACAGGAAGAGGCACTGCAGAGCATTTTGGACTTGAAAAGGAAGTAGACCTTATTATGGGAACATACAGCAAATCTCTTGCTTCAATAGGTGGATTTATAGCAGGAGAAAAGGATGTCATAAATTACATCAAACACTTTGGCAGGGCATTTATTTTCAGTGCAAGCCCACCACCTGCATCAGTTGCAGCTGTTTCAGCGGCAATAGATATTATCGTGAATGAGCCCGAAAGAAGAGAACAGCTTTGGAAAAATACAAATAAGATGCTTAAAGGCTTCAGGGAAATGGGCTTTGACATAGGAGTGGCTGAAACTCCTATTATTCCTGTCATTGTTGGCGAAGATGAGCTTGCATTTAAGTTCGTAATGATGCTTCAGGAAGAGGGAATTTTTGCAAATGTCGCAGTATCTCCAGCAGTGCCACCGGGAAAAGCTCTTATAAGAACAAGTTACATGGCAACCCATACAGATGAACATCTTGACAAAGTCCTTGAAGCATTTTATAAAGTAGGTAAAGCCTTAGGCGTAATTTAATTTTTAATGTCAGTCATAGGAGTCCAAAATAATAGATTGCTTCCTTCTCGCTTAGTTCGGAATAGCCATGACAAAATCAGCAATGAAAACGATTTTTTGTCATTGCAAGGGTCAAAACTTATTCGTCTGTCATTTCAAGTAGCAAAACTTTTTCCCCTGTCATTGCGAGGAGCGATAGCCCTTTACCTGTCATTGCGAGGAGCGATAGCGACGAAGCAATCTCATCATTCTATGAAAAAATTATTATCAATGCTTTTAGTATCTATTTTGGGCAAATACGAATGTCAATAGAAATTAAAGAAGTTATTGACAAAAAAGGTTTAAAGGATTTTGTTTATCTACCAATAACATTGCATAAAAACGATCCTCTTTATGCTCCACCACTAATAAAAGATATGGTGGAGCATCTAACTCCAAAAAATCCATTTTTCAAAAGGGCAAAGGCAAAATTTTTTATAGCCTTAAAAAATGGCAAACCCGTAGGCAGAATTGCAGGCATTGTAAATTATGCTCACATTGAATTTCATAAAGAAGAGGCTGGTTTTTTTGGGCTTTTTGAATGTATAAATGACAAAGAAGTTGCCCAAGCTCTTTTTAATACTGCAGAGAACTATCTAAAAGCAGAAGGGCTTAAAATAATGCGTGGACCAATGAATCTTTCAACAAACGAGGAATGTGGATTTTTATATGAAGGCTTTGAGACTCCATCCATGATTATGATACCTTACAATCCACCCTATTACAATGAGCTTGCAGAATCCTATGAAATGAAAAAGGCAAAGGACCTGTATTGCTTTATAGCTGATATTCCCTCAGAGCTTCCCCATAAAATTGAAAGAATTGCCCGATTTGCTGAAAAGCAAGGTATTAAGGCAAGAACTATAAAAATTAAAAATCTTAAGGAAGAGCTTTATGCATTCATGGAAGTTTATAATGAGGCATGGAGAGAAAATTGGGGATTTATCCCAATAACAAAGGAAGAAGTTGACTATATGGCTGAAAAGTTAAAACCCATTGCCCTTGAAGAATTGGTTATTGTGGCTGAAAAAGATTCTAAGCCTGTTGGTTTTTTTGGAGCAATACCAGATTTCAATGAAGTTTTAAGAAGAATTCATGGCAGGCTAACACCAATAAACATTTTAAAGGCTCTTTACTGGAGAAAAAAAATCAAGTCTATCAGACTCTTGCTTTTTGGAGTTAAAAAAGATTTCAGGCTTAAAGGTGTTGAATCCATAATGTTAAGAGAAGTATTCAAAGGTGTTACAAAGCATGGATTTAAGAAAATAGAATTTTCATGGATTCTTGAGGACAATTACGACACAATCAATCTAACCCAGATAGTCAATGCCAAAAGATACAAAACCCTTCGCATTTATGAGAAGGATATTCTATAAATAGATAGAAACTCGCCACTGCGATATACTATTTGCGAGCAATAAAGGGACAATTTCTCCCAACTTAATCAAATTATGAGTAAAAAATTTTAAAATCAATGAGCTACAATTTTTAGATTAGCCTACAAATTTCTCTTGCAATTTCGTAAGTTCTGAATAACTTCTCAGCAACTCCCGATATTCTCAATATCTCCTTCTGTTCCTCATTAAGTTTGCTCATAATCTTTATTTTCTCCCTCCTCTATCTCAAACCCTCTTATCTCTATCTCATACGATTTGTCCAAACACCTCAAACCTTACTTGTCAAAGAACAGAAAAATGTAACAAAGGTTAAAATTTTACATCAATCCCTCTTGCTTAAGAAGCCCTATCACATCATGCGACTTTATTATTCTCTTGAGCAAAGCTCTTAAATAGGATACATCATTAATACTTTTTACTTTCTCCTCAACTCCCTCTGGTATCCAGTCAAGTTTTGCCTCTATGGCAGAAAGAACCATCTCTTGAGCATCAATTAGTAAACCCTTCTCTATACCTTTTTCTACACCTTTTTCAAACCCCTCCTCTATAAGCTCATCAACTAATGTTTTCATCTCTTGCACCTCCTTTCCCTCTATCTTCTCCTTTATCTCTTTACTCTCTATCTTAAATGTCTGCTGTATATAAATTATAACCATTTTCAAATTCAGTATTAAAGATGCCC
>JBEPZQ010000046.1:0-3624 GCA_041640755.1 Thermodesulfovibrio sp.
AAAGCTATCTTGCTATAGGACAGCCATATCTTTTGGAAAAACTTGAAAACAGTATTGATGAGGATGGGAATATTCTTGATACAGCATCCTCAGTGCTTAAATATGTAAGAAAGCAAATTAAAATTAAAGAGGAAAGAATTAAGGAAAAACTTGAAGAAATAATTAATCGCAAGGAAACCGTTGTTTTTCTTCAGGACAGGTTTATTACAAAAAGAAATGACCGATGGGTAATTCCTGTAAGAATGGATTCAAAGGGAATGGTAAAGGGAAAAGTCTATGATGTTTCCCGTTCAGGTGAGACAGCTTTTATTGAGCCAGAAGAGATAGCTTCCCTTTCAAAAAAGCTTGAGGAGCTAAAAATTGAGGAAAGAGTTGAAGAGATAAGAATTCTTAAAGAACTTTCAAATGATATTCATCAAATTAGTGAAACTTTGCAAAGAGAGTTTAATCTTCTTTTATATCTTGACAGGCTTCTCTCTATTTATAAATATTCTCAAAAATTTAAGGCAGAAGTTCCAAAAATAACGGATTCGCAGGAGATTTCACTTATATCAGCAAGACATCCTCTTTTAATGCTAACAAAGGAAAATGTTGTTCCCCTTGATTTAGGGCTTAAAGAAAAAAAGGTTTTAGTAATCAGTGGACCAAATGCAGGTGGAAAAACTGTAACATTAAAAACAATAGGACTTCTTACAGCAATGGCACTTTCAGGACTTCCTATTCCAGCAAGTGCCTCATCAGTAATTCCATTTGTAAAGTCTATCTATGTAGACCTTTATCATGAAGGCTCAATTGAAGAGCAACTTTCAAGCTTTGCATCCCATGTTATGACATTGAAAGAAATTGTTAAAAAAGCAGACTCAGAAAGCCTTGTTCTTATTGATGAAATTGGAACAAACACTGATCCTGAAGAAGGCTCTGCCCTTGCCTGCGCAATAATTGAAGAGTTAAAAAATAGAGGCTCATTTACATTTGTGACAACCCATTTAAGCAAGGTTAAACTCTTTGCAGTAACTCAAGAGGGAATGGAAGTTGCTGCAATGCTTTTTGATGAAGCCACAATGACTCCTCTTTACAAATTAAGCATTGGCACACTGACTACATCCTATGCCCTTGAGACAGCTAAGAAATATGGTTTCCCTGAAAAATTAATTAAAAGAGCATATGAGCTTAAAGGTGGTCAGGAAGATGTAAAAATTTATAAGCTAATGAATGAACTTGAAAGAATGAAAGAAGAATATCAGGCTAAGATAGATGAAATAGAAAAGGTTAAAAAGACTCTTTTAAGTGAAAAGGAAATTTTAGAAAGACAAAAAAGGGAAATAGAGGAAAAAAGAAAGGAAATTTTGGAAAAAGCAAAGAAAGAAGCAAATGAATTAATTCAAAAGATAAAAAAAGAGCTTAATATTCTTTATGAGGAGGCAAAGAAGGCAGACAGAAAAAAGCTTAAAGAGATATATCAAAAAACTTCAGAAATTGCAAGGGAATTTCAAAGTGCAGGTGCAAGTGCAGGTGCGAGGGAGATTAATGTTGGAGATTTTGTTAAAGTAAAAAGTTTAAATCTTAAAGGTAAAGTTATAAGCATTGAAGATAAAAAAGTAAAGATACAAACAGAAACTGCTCAAATAGAAGCAAAGATTGAGGATGTAGAAAAAATTGCAGGTGTAAGTGAATGTGAAAGTGTAAGAGAAAAAGGTATGAGTTTACATGCACCTTCACATACACTTACACCTGCACTGCATAAGCTTGACATAAGAGGAATGAGGGTTGATGAGGCAATTCCAATTGTTGAGAGATTTTTAAATGAGCTTTCCCTTGAAGGAGCATCTGAGGGAATTATTATTCATGGAATTGGAAAGGGAATTTTAAGGGATGCAATAAGACAGTATGTAAAGGAGCATCCAGCAGTAAAATCAACAAAAAAAGGCTCTCCAGATGAAGGTGGAGATGCTGTGACAGTGGTAGAGTTAAAATGAAGGCAGTGGGAGTAATTGGAGCAGGAAAAGCAGAGCCCGAGCTTTTGCATTTAGCTGAAGAAGTTGGAAGACTTTTGGCAAAAGAAGGTATTATTGTTATCACAGGTGGACTTGGAGGAGTTATGGAGGCAGCATGTCGTGGAGCAGTCTCTGAAGGTGCAATTACAGTTGGAATACTTCCAACTTTAAGAAAAGAAGATGCAAATCCCTATGTAAAAATTGCAATTCCAACAGGAATGGGAGAAATGAGAAATGCCCTAATTGTAAGAGCCTCTGATGCACTGATTGCAATTGGTGGAGAGTATGGAACATTAAGTGAAATTGCCCTTGCCCTTAAAACAGGAAAACCAGTCATTGGACTTAAAACATGGGACATTCCCGGCATCATAAAAGCCAACTCACCAAAAGAAGCAGTAGAAAAGGCATTGAAAAGTTTCCAATACAGTTGAAACTTTATTGACAAAATTAAAATTCTTCGGTTATAGTCTAAACTATGGATAGAGAATCAATAGAAACATATAGTCTGTTGCCTCGCGACAAATATATTGAATACATAAAAAAATATCTTGGCACTCCTGTTATAAAAGTTCTTGTAGGAATGAGAAGGGCTGGCAAAAGTTCTCTTATCAAACTTCTTATTAATGATTTAGTTCTGCAAGATGTGCCATTAGAAAACATTGTTTACATTAATAAAGAGTCCTTAGAATTTGAAGATATAAAAACTTATAAGGATTTATATTCTTTTGTTAGTGGAAAATTAAAGGAACTCAGAGGACAGAAGTTTATATTTATAGATGAGATACAGGAAATTGAAGCTTGGGAAAAGGCGGTAGTGTCATTTTTAGCTGAGTCTTTAGGAGATATTATAATCACAGGTTCAAACTCTCATTTGCTCTCCAGCGAATTAGCAACATTAATAACTGGCAGATATATTGAGATTTTTGTGTATCCTTTATCTTTCAAAGAGTTTTTATATTTCAGGGGTAAAACTGGAAATATTGAAGACGAGTTTAAGAATTATCTTAAATTTGGAGGACTGCCTGGGATTCATCATCTTTTATTTGAGGAAGAGGTGATATTTAATTATTTAAATTCTGTATTGAGCACAATTCTCTACAAAGATGTAATTGTAAAGAATAAAATACGAGATGTTGCTCTGTTTGATAAAACTGTACGATATATTTTTGATAATATTGCAAATGTTACCACTGCAAAAAGAATAGCCGATTATTTTAAATCCCAAAAAATTAAAGCTTCAATTGATACCATATTAAATTATCTGAAATATCTTGAAAATGCTCTACTAATTCACAAAGTTCCCAGATATGATTTAAAAGGAAAAAAATACCTTGAGTTTTATGACAAAATTTTTCTAAATGATATCGGACTCAGAAATGGACTTATTGGATATATAGAGAAAGATATTAATGCTGTGCTTGAGAATATTGTATATCTACATTTAAAGACAAATGGATATGTGGTAAGCATTGGGAAGTTAAATGGTATGGAAATAGATTTTATAGCTCAAAGGCAGAATGAAACAAAGTATATCCAAGTGGCATATTTACTTACTGATGATAAAGTTATTAAAAGAGAATTCGAAAATCTATTATCAATCCCTGATAATTATGAAAAAATCGTCATTTCA
>JBEPZQ010000046.1:3634-9956 GCA_041640755.1 Thermodesulfovibrio sp.
AAAGCATAAATATATCTTAGATTTTTTGTTAGAGGAAATATAGCTTCGAAACAGGGCTTTATTTTTGGGATTTTTCTCTAAGTATTAATGATTCACTCAATCTGTCAAAGGCAAGAAAATTTTAAAAGTTGTGCCTTTAGCAAGTGTGCTTTCAACTTCTATGAAGCCTTGCAGGTCATGTACTATTCTGTAGACAATTGAAAGCCCAAGTCCTGTACCTGAAGTTCCTTTTGTTGTGAAGAATGGTTCAAAAACTCTTTTTCTTGTCTCTTCATCCATTCCTTCACCTGTATCTGAAATTGAAAGCATTGCATATTTTTTATCATGAATTTGAGAAATTTCAGTTTCTATTGTCAAAATTCCTCCATTTGGCATCGCATCCTTTGCGTTTAATATGATATTGGTCATGATTTCATTAAACGCCTCAATGTCAATGTTAACAGGAAGTTCTTTATCTAAGGTTTTTATTTCAACCTGTATGTTTTCTCCCATCAAAATTTCAATTTTTGATCTCATTGACAATAAAATTGAGTTAAGCTCAACTTTTTGCAGTTCATAATATCTTTCACCTGTTAAAGTTAAAAGTTGCTTTGTAAGATATATGGCTCTTTTGGTTGCATTTAGTATTTGATCCAATGCATTTTTTGCAAAATCTGTGCTTTCCTTTGTTTGAGCCAATGTTGCAAAACCGTGAATTACATTTAGTAAATCTTTAAATCTATGGACTGCCTCACCAAGAGAGCGCTTTACTGCCTCAAACTGCTCAGCTTCACTAATTCTTTTCATAAGTTTTCTCATTTCAGTCACATCATCTACAGATATTAAAAAATAGGGCTTATTTTCAAGTATCAATTTTATTCCTTTTACTTTGCATTCCCGAGTTTCTCCATTTTTATTTACAAATTTACTAAGTGTTTCAAAGCTTTCTCGCTCTTTTATATCTGCATCACAGATAAAAATATCAAAAAATGACAGCTTTTCTATCTCATTTTTTGTATAGCCTGTAAGAGATAATCCTGCATGATTTAATTCTTCAATTTTTCCTGTTTCCCAATTAACAAGGAAAATTCCAACAGGAGCCAAGTTTGAAATTGTTTGACACTTTTTTACTGTATCAATGAGAGCGTTCTTTGTCTTTATTATTTCCAATGATACCTGCTCAATTGATTTGCTTAAGACTCCGATTTCATCTTTTCTTCTAATATGTTGTGGTAGTTTAATTTCTTTTTCTCCAAAATCCTTTATTTTTTTAGAAATTTCTATTAAAGGATTTGAATACTGCCTTGTAATATAGAGAATAATTAGAAAGGCAAAAATCATGGAGCTTAGAAGTTGATAGAAAAGGTTAACTCTTAAATCCTTTGTAATAACATAGTGAGGAAGCAAAATAGCCAAAGAAAGTTCTCTTTCACCCATATTCCACTTTTTGACTCTTAAAAGCCAATCCTGATTTTTATACCTGAATTTTTCTTTGTTTATCTTTAATGCATGATAAAGTAAAGGAAAATCCTTCTCATTTAATGTATAAATTATTCTGGGTTCAAATTTCACTATGTCAGCAATCGCAATTATTTTATTTTCGCCTGTTATTAAATAAAGCTCTGCATAAGGGTCAAGGCTTGCTTGCTTGATTTTAGTAAGATACTTGGAGAAGTCTTTAATCATTATGTCCACACCAATGACTATCTGAGCTTCACTGCATAATAGTAATGAAGCTGTTATGCCTTGGTCTTTTGTTGTTCTGAATAAATATGGCTCACTCCAAGCAATGTTTTGAGATTGAATAGCCTGTTTGTACCAAGTAGTATTTCTTGGGTCATAGTCATCCCTAACTTTTTTTGTGTTTAATATTTTTCCATCCTTGTCAAGTTCATTCCATCTGACATATCCCTTTTCATCTGCCTTTTTTATTCTATTTAAAAGTTTGCCTTCTGCATTTAAGATAAGATATCCGTTCCCTTTTCCATCACCGTAGTTTATTGAAGTTACATAGGGATACTTCTGCATAAATTCAATGAGAAATTTATTTGTTTTTTCTATATCATTAAAATTCAAAATCCCACAGCAAACAAGAGCCTGAGTGCTGTAAAGAAAACTTTCAACAGGCTTAGTTAAATTTTCCGTTTCCTTCTGAAAAAGATATGAAATATCAGTAATGTGATGGTCAAGCTGTTTTTTATATGCGTGGTAGGAAAACAAATAACTGCTAAGAGTGATTGCCAAGACAAGTATAGCAATTGATATTACAAAAAGCCATCTAATACTCATTGTGATTTTAAACATTTTTTAAAAATACTTTTTTGCTACATTGTAAATCTCAAGGAGTGATTGGAGAAGGTCTTTGAAATCCCTGAGAGGAACCATATTTGGTCCATCGCAGAGAGCTTTATCAGGTTCTGGATGGACTTCAAAGAATAATCCATCAACTCCACAGGCAACAGCAGCTCTTACAAGATAAGGAACATATTGCCTTTCCCCTGATGAGCATGTGCCAGAGCCACCTGGAAGCTGAACAGAATGGGTTGCATCAAAAACAACAGGAACACCCATAGAGCGAATTATTGGAAAGCTACGGAAATCAACTACAAGATTGTTATATCCAAAGCTTGCTCCCCTTTCTGTAATCATTATCTTATCATTGCCTGTGGATTTAAATTTTTCAATTATGTTTTTTACATCCCAAGGTGCAAGAAACTGTCCTTTTTTAACATTTACAGGCTTACCTGTTTTGCCTGCTTCAACAATGAGGTCTGTTTGCCTGCATAGAAAAGCTGGAATTTGAAGAAAATCAAGAACTTGGCTTGCAATTTTTATTTCCTCAACAGAATGAACATCACTAAGCACAGCAACATCAAACTCTTCTCTTACTTTGTTTAATATCTGAAGTCCCTTTTCAATGCCCTGTCCTCTGTATGATTTTATTGATGAGCGATTTGCTTTGTCATAGGAGGATTTGAAAATAAAAGGAATATTGAGGCCTTCTGTAATTTTCTTTAATTCCTCTGCAGTTTGCATTACAATTTCTTCATTTTCAATAACACAAGGTCCAGCAATCAAAAAGAAAGTGTCAGAGTTAATTATTTTTAACCATTCACTATTCAACATTCACCACCTTTTTCCGTCATTACAAGCCTCACCGATTATTTATTTCCGTCATTGCGAGCCTCACCAAAGGTGAGGCATGGCAATCCAATAAAAAGAGAGCGATTCGCACCCTTTGGGTGCTCGCAATGACCAAGGAAGGGGTCATTGCGAGCCTGCCGACAGGCAGGCGAAGCAATCTCATAAAAAGAAAGTATAGCCTCAGAAATAAAATCTCTCGCAATGTCCATATATCTAACATACGATGACTAATTTAACCATTTACCATCTACTATTTCTTCTGTTGCAGTTCAAAAGCTTTTTTAGCTGCCTCTGCAGCTTTTCTTGCCTCTTCTGCAGCCTTTCTTGCCTCTTCAGCCCATTGCTTTGCCTCTTCCGCATCCTTTGGCTCTTGCTTTACAGTTGTTTTGACTTCAAGCTTTTTAGGAGATGCTACAGGAGTTTCAACCTTGTAAATGTTTTTATCCTCAGAAGCAAAGCCCATATCCTGCACTCTAAATATTTTTCCTGCATTTCTGTCTGAAATCCAGAGATAATCTTCAACATATACCATTCCTACAGGTGAGGTAAGATGCCTTGAAGGAATAACTTCTCTTACAATCTGACCAGTTTGAGGGTCAAGCTTTACTATTTTTATGGTAGTTTGTGTATAGGGAGATTTTGAATTTATGCTGTGCTGAAACTGAGGCTCAACTGGTTTTGAAAGCTCAGTAAAGTCATCTACTTCCTTATATCCAATGATTATTATATATCTTCCATCCCATGCAATGCCTGATGGATTTTTAACTGGAGATATAAATGTCTCCAAAACTGCGCAGTCTTCTGTGGATACTTTAAATATTTTATTTCTTTTTGAGTCTGCTACCCAAAGAAATTCTCCGTCAAAAGTCATATCTTCAGGATAAAAAGGCAGTTTATTGAATTTGCTGACTACATCGCCCTGTGGAGTAACCTTTAGAATTCTTTTATTTCCTGTATCTGCTACCCAAAGATAGCCTCCTCCGGGAATATTTTTAGCAGACTGCCATGCAAGAGCTGTGATAAATGGGGTATTTTCTTGGGATGTAATAGTTATCGGAAATCTGTCAAAAAAGTAGTGTCCTTCATAATTGTAGATTGAATCAGCAGAGGCTAAATCAATGTCTTCCAAAAATACTATTAATCCCTCCTTAGCTATAATTAAATTTTTTCCATCCCATGTAATCGCATCAGGACCTGTTGGCACAGTCTCGCCAACTCCTGCAACATCTGTTCTTAGTTGACCTGTGCATCCTACAACTAAAATCAGTAAAATGATGAACGCTATCTTTTTCATACCCTTACTCCTTTTTTAAATTTTTTGTATTTTCCTCTATTTTAAACATCACCAATATAAATTCAAGTATTACTCTGGAGTAGATGATTGATAGCAATGTAAAAACAGGAGAAAAAACAAGCAGAAAAATTCCAAATTTTGGAGATTGCTTCATTGCACTCAAGCCTCCAATCAGAATAAGAAATCCAAAGAATAAGGAAGTAATAATTGCTATCACATAAAGGAATTTTATAATCTTGACGGTTATAAAAGAGTTAAAAGAAAAATCAAAAAGTTCTTTAAAAAAATTTCCTGCCATTTTACACCTCTTTTTATTCTCTCATTACTTCAATTATACAAATTTTTATAATGTCAAGCAATCTTTCAAGATTTTCTTCTGAGATTACAAGTGGAGGCATTATTACAATGATGTCTCCAAGAGGTCTGAGCCATACTCCGTATTTTCTTGCAGCCTTTACAACTTTCCATCCCATTTGCTCTTTCCAATGAAATGGCTCTTTTGTCTGCTTATCCTTTACAAGCTCTATTCCTGCTATCATTCCCTTTTGCCTTATATCGCCAACATTTTTATGAGAAGCAATCTCTAAGAGTTTTTCATGCAGAAGCTGAATTTTTGGTGGAAGTTTCTCCAATGTTTTTTCTTTTTCAAATATTTCAAGATTTGCCAATGCAGCAGCGCATCCAAGCTGATTTCCTGTATAAGAGTGTCCGTGATAGAAGGTTTTTCTTTCTTCAAGTTCACCTAAAAAGGCATTGAATATTGTCTCATTTACTGCAGTTACAGCCAATGGCATATAACCATTTGTAATTCCTTTGCTTAGGCAGATAATGTCAGGTGTGACTTCTTCATGTTCACAGGCGAACATCTTTCCAGTTCTTCCAAATCCTGTTGCAACTTCATCAGTAATAAGTAAAACATTGTATCTACTACAAAGCTCTCTTAAGCCTTTAAGATAACCGGGGGACCATACAATTATTCCACCAGCACACTGAACAAGAGGTTCAACAATCACAGCAATTATTCTTTCCTGATTTTCCTTTATAATTCTTTCCATTTCTTTTAGACAAGTGAGTTCGCAGGATGGATACTTTAAATTAAACTCACATCTGTAGCAATAAGGAACTGGTGCTAAAATTGAGTTAGCCAAAAGAGGTTTGTAAATTTCATGAAAAAGCTCATCTCCTCCTACACTTACTGCTCCAAGAGAGTCTCCATGATAGCCTTCTTTAAGGCTAACAAAAGTGTTTTTTCCTTTAATTCCTTTATTTACCCAATATTGATAAGCTATTTTGAGTGCAATTTCAACAGCAGTTGAGCCATTGTCTGAAT
Organism: Thermodesulfovibrio sp.; assembly: GCA_041640755.1. GTDB lineage: Bacteria > Nitrospirota > Thermodesulfovibrionia > Thermodesulfovibrionales > Thermodesulfovibrionaceae > Thermodesulfovibrio. The sequence goes on from JBEPZQ010000046.1 coordinate 9,382, forward strand.
AAAATATCTTTGTAAGGGGCTCTCCCCAAGGAAGTCTTTCCTGAAGAAGCTCAGCAATTTTTTTTGCTAAAACTATGCTTGGCAAATTGCAAGCACCAAGTAATGTTGAATGTGCTACCCTGTCAAGTTGAGCTTTTATTGCCTCATCTATCTCAGCTCTTCTGTGTCCGTGAATGTTTACCCAAAGGGAGGAGACTCCATCAAGATACCATTTTCCGTCAATATCCTTAAGAAAGCAATCTCTTCCTTCAACAAAAATTATAGGCTCCTCCTCCAGCCAGTACTTCATCTGAGTGAAAGGATGCCAAATATATTTTTTGTCCCATTCAATAAGTGTTTTTTTATCCATAACACCTCACCATTTTTATTATTTTACTCCTAATTTGTGTAATTCTCAAATGTCATAAAGAGCGAAGCAATCTCTTCTTTCTCTATGCAACGAAAATAGAGATCACTTCGGTACCTGACGGTGCCTCGTGATGACGAAAAAAGTGTCATTGCGAGGGGGCGTTAGCACCCGAAGCAATCTCAAAATTAGGTTCATATAAAAATCGTCAATGTAGATTATTATAAGC
>JBEPZQ010000047.1:0-6752 GCA_041640755.1 Thermodesulfovibrio sp.
CAAATCTTGGCTATGGAAAGTTCAAAGATGTATATAATTCACTTGAGTTTGAGGAAATTTTAAATTCTGAGGGACCAACAGCTGGAGAAATTCTAACAGAGACTGGAGAGTATCCTCAAACTGTAGCAATTATTCATTGTGTTGGAAGCCTTGATGAAAAATATAATCCCTACTGCAGTAAAATATGCTGTCAGTATGCATTAAAGTTTAATAGAATTTTAAGACAGCTGATTCCAGAATTAAAAATTATACATTTTGTAAAAGAAATTGTACTTCCCGGCACAAAAGCTTATGAGCTTTATTTAAAGACTAAAAAAGACCCTATGGTTGAGATTGTAAGATATGAAAATATTGAAAGCATTAGTGTTATTAAACAAGAAAGCCAACTTTATTTGAAGAAGGACAGCAAAGAGTATCCTTCAGATATAATTGTTTTATGTCCTGCAATTGTCTTTGGAGAAACTTTTCCAGAAGAAAACACAGGAATTATTTTAACTGGCTCTGTTAAGGAAGCAATGACTGTTGAGGAGGCTATAACAGACTCTTTATCAGTTTGCGGTAAAATTTTATCTGAACTTCATGAAGGTAAGATTTTAAGAGCTCCAACAATTGCTAAAATAGATTATAATATATGCAGTCGTTGCGGAATATGTATTTCACAATGTCCTTATAAAGCTATTGAGATTGACATTGATAAGCATAAAGCTATTGAGATTGACATTGATAAGCCAAAAATTATAGAAACATTATGCGAAGGCTGTGGCATATGTGTAGCATCATGTCCTTCAAAAGCAATGGAGCTTGAAGGATTTACATTTGAGCAGATATTAGCTGAAATAGAGGGAATACTTGATGTTTGAGGAGGTTAGACAATGGCTGTAATAGTTTTTGATGCTCGTGGACTGAAATGCCCCCAACCAACAATTCAGATGACAATCAAAGCTTTAAAGATGAAAAAGGGTGACATTCTTGAAGTAATTGCAGACTGCCCAACCTTTGAAAATGATGTAAAGAATTGGTGCAGAAGAAATAATAAAACTCTTTTATGGATAAGGGATGAAGGAAATGGTGTAAAAAGATGTCAGGTTCAGTTTTAGTAAAAGTTTTAATTTTTTTAATTTTCTTAATTCCTTCCTTTGTCAAAGCTCAAGAAAATGATAGCATTGTTCTTGGAATGTCTGCTGCTTTTAAAGGACCAACACGAGGCTTAGGAATAGAGCTTTACAGAGGAGCAATGGCGTATTTCAATTTTATTAATGAAAACGGTGGAATTCATGGTAAAAAGATTATCATTAAAGCCTATGATGATGGTTACAATCCCATCCCATGCATTAAGAATACAATAAAACTTATTGAAGAAGACAAAGTATTTGCCCTTTTTAACTATGTTGGAACTCCTACTGTTACAAGAATTTTACCTATTTTAAAAAGCAACGCTGATAAAAACATTTATCTTTTCTTTCCATTTACAGGTGCAATGCCCCACAGAACACCTCCTTATGCTGAATATGTTTTTAATCTAAGAGCTTCATATGAGCAGGAAACAGGAGGTTTGGTTGAGCACTTTTTAAGCATTGGTAGAAAAAAAATAGGAATATTTTATCAAGCTGATGCATATGGTAGAAGCGGATGGAATGGTGTAAGAAAAACTCTGGCAAAATATGGACTTAAAATAGTTGCTGAAGCAACATATAAAAGGGGCGCAAAATACAGTGACAGTTTTGTGAAACAAGCTCAGGTTTTAAAGAATGCAGGAGTGGATGCAATAATATCAGTCGGTGCGTATGCTGCTTGTGCTGGTTTTATAAGAGATGTAAGGAATATGGGATGGGATGTTCCAATTGCAAATGTATCCTTTGTAGGAAGTGAATTTATGATAAATCTTCTTATTGAAGAGGAGAAAAAAACAGGAAGGTCATATACAAAAAATTTAATTTTCTCTCAAGTTGTTCCAAGTTATGAAGATACAACTTTAAAAGCAGTAAGGGAGTACAGAAATTTAATGGATAAATACAATCCCATGCCACCTGCAGAACTTATGGAACAAGATTACAACCCTCTAAAATACAGCTTTGTAAGTTTTGAAGGTTTTTTAAATGCAAAAGTAATGGTAGAAATATTAAAAAGAATGGGAAAAGAGCTAAAAAGAGAAAAAATAAAAGACACAGTTGAATCATTGAAAAATATAGACATAGGAATTGATGAAAAATTAAACTTCTTAAAAAATAAACATCAAGCACTTGATAAAATTTACTATACAACCTACAAAAATGGAAAATTTATGCCAATGGGTGATTGGAGTGAGTGGAAAAAATGAGGATGTCTAAGCTCTTCCAGAGAACTCTTTTTGGAATAATCTTTCTTTTTGCAATTCTTTTTTTCACAATAAGTATATTTTCAGGATGGCATCTTTACAAAAATCTTATAGAAGAATACAAATCAAAGGGAACAGCCATTGCAAGTAGTATTGCATCTTCCTCAGTTGAGACAATTTTAAATCTTGACTCCGCAACTGTTCAAGCAATGATAGACCAATTTCTTGAGATAGAGGGAGTTTCCTATGTTTTTGTTATAGACTCCTCAGGAGAAATAATCTCACATACCTTTGTTCCATCCATTCCAGAAGAAGTATTAGAGCTTGCTAAAACACATAAATCAGGAATTAAAGAAGTCAATATTGAGGGAATTGGAGAATTTCTTGATATTGTATCTCCAATTACAGAAGGAGCTATTGGTTTTGTGCATGTTGGAATGAACAAAGCGAACATAAATAAAAAAATGTGGGCAGTTCTTACAAAACAATTAGGACTTCTTTTCGGAATATTTCTTTTTAGTATTTTTTTGGCATACTTTATGGTAAACAAAATATCTCAACCACTTAATGAATTAACTGATTATGCAAAAAAATTACTAAATCATGATTTTACAGCAACAGTTAATATTAAATCTAAGGATGAAATCGGACTTTTAGCTAATACACTTCAGTCAATGGCAAACAATATCAATGAAGTATTTGACAAATATGAATTAGCCCTTAAGGATGCTGTTGTTGAACTTCAAGATACCCTTGCCTATCTAACCACAATAATTGATAACATGGCAGATGGACTCATAGTTGTTGACAAGGACGGAGTAATTAATCATATTAATTCTGCTGCTTCAGAAATGTTTGGACTTACAGAACATGAAATGATTGGTAAAAACATAGAAATATTGGGTGAAAACTTTGCCAAATTAGTTACTAAATCTTTAAATATAGAAGAGATTGTCTCCGCTGAAGTTCCTCTTACAAAAAACAGAATTGGAAAGGCTGTTGCAAAGAGCATAAAAAAAGAGTATTTTGCAGAGGATTCTGAGGCAAGGGGAATTCTTGGTGCAGTTATTTTAATAAGAGATATAACACAGGAGAAGGAAGTTGACAGACTCAAGACTGAATTTATAACCGTAGTTAGCCATGAACTTAGAACACCGCTTACTTCAATACTTGGATTTGTTGAAATGATAGAGAGAAAGTTTAAAGATACTGTAATACCTGCAATCAAAGAGAAGGATGGAAAAATATCAAAAGTACTTGAAAAAATTAATAGAAATTTTGCAATAGTCCGTTCAGAGGGTGAAAGAATAACTTCTCTTATAAATGACATACTTGACATATCAAAGCTTGAATCAGGAACAGTCCGATGGAATTTTGAAGAAATTTTAATAGAAGATGTAATAAATGATGCATACAAAGCTCTTTCATCAATATTTGAACCAAAAGGACTGCCCTTTAAACAAAACATTCAACATGAACTTCCTAAAATTTATGCTGACAAAGAAAGACTTATTCAAGTAATGATTAATCTTCTCTCAAATGCATTAAAATTTACTGAAAAAGGATACATAGGATGCAGTGCAACTTTAAGAGAAAATGAAATACTTGTAAGTGTTGAGGATACAGGAATTGGAATTCCAGAAAGTGAAATAGCTAAAATATTTGAAAAGTTTAAACAAGCAGGAGATATTTTGAAAAATAAACCAAAAGGAACAGGGCTTGGACTTCCTATTTCTAAACAAATTATAGAGGCACATGGAGGAAAAATCTGGGTTGAAAGTCAGGTCGGCAAAGGAAGCATATTTTATTTCACAATCCCTTTAAGAAAAAAGGAGGATATAAAAGATGAAAATATTGATAGTTGATGATGAGGTAATTATAAGAGAGCTTATGAGACAGATAATAGAAGAAATAGAAGAAGAATTTGAAATTCTTGAGGCTTCAGATGGAGAAGAAGGACTTGAGCTTATCAGAAAAGAAAAACCTGACATAGTTTTTCTTGATATTATGATGCCAAAACTTGATGGCTTTGAGATATGTAGAATCCTTAAAAAAGAGCCTCCAGCTTGGGACTTAAAGATAGTGATGCTTACAGCTAAAGGACAAGAAATAGATAAAAAAACTGCAAAAGAACTTGGAGTGAAATGGTATGTTACAAAACCCTTTAAGATTGATGATATAATAAAACTTTTAAAGGATTTATTGGAGGTTAAATAATGTCTACTGAAAAATTTTATATTGAACCTGAAAATTCAGTTCTTGTAATTGTTGATTTTCAGGAAAAGCTTGCAAAGGCAATGAAGGAAGATGTGCTTGAAAGCACTTTTAAAAATATCATAAAACTTATTTATCTTGCAAAGACTTTTTCAATTCCTATAATCCTTACAGAGCAATATCCAAAGGGATTGGGAGGCACTTTAAAAGAAATAAAGAATTTGGTTGATGTAGAGCCAATTGAAAAGCTTCATTTCAGTTGTGTGGGAGAGGAAAAATTTTTGCAATCCTTAAAAAGTCTTAACAGAAACAAAGTAATTGTCACAGGTATGGAAACCCATGTATGTGTTTGGCAAACAGTTCTTGATTTTATAATGCGAGATTACAGTGTTTTTGTACCAAATGATGCAGTTTGCAGTCGCAGAAAGCAGGACTGGAAAACAGGACTGGAGCTCATTAGGGATGCAGGAGCAGTAGTTACATGCACAGAAACAATAATATTTCAAATACTTAAGAAAGCAGGAACCGCTGAGTTTAAAAAAATGCTGGAGTTTTTAAAATGATAGACCTTCATATTCACAGTGTTTTTAGTGATGGAGAGCTAATTCCTGCAGAAATAATAAGAAGAGCAGAAGCTATAGGTTACAAGGCATTGGCAATAACAGATCACGGTGACCAGTCAAACATTGACTTAATAATTCCAAGAATTGTAAAAGTCTGCAGAGCCATTCAGCCTTACACAAAAGTTTTTTTACTTCCCGGAATTGAACTTACTCATGTTCCACCTGAAAGCATTCCCGAGCTTTCAAAGGAGGCAAGAAAGCTTGGAGCAAAGATTGTAGTTGTCCACGGTGAAACTCTTGTTGAGCCTGTAAAAGAAGGAACAAATGCTATAGCAGTTCAATCAGACATTGACATTCTTGCCCATCCCGGATTAATTACAGAGGAAGAAGTAAAAGAAGCCTCACAAAGGGGAATATATCTTGAAATAACAGCAAGAAAAGGTCATAGCTTAAGTAACGGTCATGTTGCAAAGCTTGCCCTTAAGTATTCAGCAAAACTTGCAATAAACACAGATACCCATTCTCCGGGAGATTTAATTTCAAATGAGTTTGCTTGTAAAATATTAAAAGGTGCAGGACTTACAGATGCTGAAGTCAGTCAGGTTTTTAAAAATATGGAAGAAATTGTAAGGAGGAAGACTTCATGAAAAATGTTGAACATGTAGAAACATTTAAGGAAAAATTATTTGCCCAGAAGAAAAATCTTCTGAAAGCTCTTTTAATATTTGGTGTTTCTGTTGTTTTAATTTTAGGTTTTTATATCTATAAAATTAAACAAGAAAGTGATGCAAAGGAGCTTGAATATCAGGCATATCAGTATTATTTTGGATTTGTAAAAAATGTATCAGCTGAGCAAAGATTTTCTAAGGCTGCTCAGCTATTTACAGAGGCTTACGGCAAAAAGAAAAATCTAACATATCTTTTAAATGCAGGCTACGCATATGAGGCTTCAGGGCAAAAGGACAAAGCAATTGAGATTTTAAATAAAGTTGCATCAAGCAATGACCCTTACTTTACAAATCTTGCAAAAGTAAAAATAGCAATGACTTATCTAAAAAACAATGAACAGGACAAAGCAATTCAGGTTTTAAATGAAATAATAAATGGCAATTCAGATACTTTAAAAGATTTTGCACTCTTTCAGCTTGCAAAGATTTATGAAAAAGACAATAAAGAACAAGCCCAAAAATATTATGATACTCTTGTTAATAAATATCCTGCTTCACCATTTACAGCTTTGGTAAAAACTTCTCCAGAGCAGAAAGAAAAATAAGCTTGTTTACTTTTTGACTTTTTTGTGTGATACTTTTTTAACTGAAGAACTCTTGTCTTTCTTTGTTGATTGTTTTTTTGAAGATTTGGTTTTTTTACTTATTTTCTTCCCGACTTTGTCAGTTGAAGCCCCAAAAATTGATTTTTAAACTCATAACCCATTGAAAATACTACATCTCATTTTTTATTTCCATTTTTTGTTGTATAACTTTTTTAAATCATGTTTCTGAAAGTTGTAAAATCAGCGCAAGGTATTCCCTATGTCTATGTGGTAGAGGGATACAGGGATGATGATGGGAAGGTAAAGCATAAGTATCTTTTCAGTCTTGGCAAGTTAGATGATTTTATCAATACTGCATCATTTAGGAAACTTGCTGAGATGGTCATAG
>JBEPZQ010000047.1:6762-9941 GCA_041640755.1 Thermodesulfovibrio sp.
GCATCAGGACAAGAACAAAGAACTCAGTTCATCCATATCAGAGGGTCAGTTGCGTAGATATGGGCATATGGTGCTAAAGAAGCTATTGGACAAATTCAAGCTGGATGAATATTTTTCTCAAATAAGGGTAAAGGGCAAAAGAGAGTTTGACTTAGGGAAGGCAGTATTTTATATGGTATCGAGGCATTTGATGGAGTCAGACAGCAAGCTTGGCATGTATGAAAGCAGAGCCAGCTACATTGGACAACAAGATTTGGGATTTAATCATCTTTACAGGGCATTGGATGTATTGGCAGACAAGAAAGAAGATATAGAGGTATATTTATTTGAGCAGAACAAGAATTTATTTAATATGACAGTGGATGTAGTTTTTTATGATGTAACGACCATTTATTTTGAGAGTCAGAATGAGGATGTGATAAGGAAGTATGGATTTAGCAAAGATGGCAAAATAAACAGGGTACAGATAGTTTTAGGATTATTAGTGGACAAAGAAGGCAGACCGATAGGATATGATTTATTCAGTGGGAACACATTTGATGTCAAAACCCTTAAGCCTGTGTTAGAGAGGATGAAGAAGAGATTTAGTATAGACAAAGTGATAGTGGTAGCTGACAGAGGGATAAATAGCAAACTCAATCTTTTAAGCTTAAGGGAGCTTGGATATGGCTACATAGTGGCAATGAGATTAAAGGGCATAGGTAAAGAACTTTTGGATGAAGTTTTCAAAGATGAAGGCTACAGAGAGATTATACATTCTGATGAAATATTCAAATACAAAAGCATTCCCTATATTCATAAAATCAAAGATGAAGATGGTTTAGTGCATGAGATACAGGACACAGTAGTGATAAGCTATTCATCAAAGAGGGCTCAGAAAGATGCTTATGACAGAGAAAGGTTGATAGAGAAAGCGATAAAGATGCTTGAGGAGCCAACAAGCATAACGGCAGCGAACAAAAGAGGAGGCAAAAGATATATTACCTCAAAGGATCAAATAAATTGGCAGTTGGATATAGACAGAATCAAGGAGGATGAAAGATTTGATGGGTACTATGCGATACAGAGCTCTGAGAAGTGGCTGACTGCTGAGCAAGTGCTTGAGGCATATCATAATCTGTGGAAGATAGAGGAAAGTTTCAGAATAATGAAAAGCACCCTTCAGGTAAGGCCAATATTTCACTGGACAGAGAGAAGGATAAGAGGACATTTTGTAGTATGTTTTATGTCTTTTTTGCTAATGAGGACACTACAGCAGTTACTTAAGGGAAGTGGAAAAGACAATATAGCAGCTGACAGAATCAGGGATGCATTGAGGGATATGGTAGTGACAGAGGTCAAAATAGCGGAAAGAGATTACTATATAAGGCATAAACTCAGTGAATTACAGAAACTTATTATGAGGAAACTCAAAGCAAAAATTCCAGAGAATCTTACTGCAGCAGAAGACTTTTCCATATAAACATTTCCGATAAATTTTCTTCACAGAAGAGTTGATGTACAAAAAATGAGGATTTTAAAAATAAGAATGTTTATTTTTCAATGAGTTACAAAAATCAACTGATAAAGTCAGGAAAAGACAATAAAGAACAAGCCCAAAAATATTATGATACTCTTGTTAATAAATATCCTGCTTCACCATTTACAGCTTTGGTAAAAACTTCTCCAGAGCAAAAAGAAAAATAAGCTTTTTTACTTTTTGACTTTTTTACTTTTTGACTTTTTTATTTGATACTTTTTTAACTGAAGAACTCTTATCTTTCTTTGTTGATTTTTTCTTTGAAGATTTGGCTTTTTTGCTTATTTTCTTCTCATAATAAATGTCTTCTTTTGAAAGGGTGTATTTATCATTGGGTGGGAGCATTATTTTAGTTCCTGGAGTTAAATTTTTAAAAACTTCTGTGCCGTTCATTTCATACAATACATGAGTTGCAAGTTTTGTTTTTTTTGCAATTTTGTTTATAGTGTCTCCCTTTTGAACAACATAAGTGTCATAGCTGAATCTTTTTTCTGCTGGAATATTTTCAAGATTTTTCAAAAATACTTCCTTTTTTTCTTTGGGAATTCGTATTTTGTATTCTTTCACATTCATAGGAGTGCACCACTTTTTAAGCTCAGGATTAAGTTTTTTGATTGTATCCAAGTCAGTCTCTGCACATTTAGCAATAATATCCAAATCTGTAGGCGATGGAATAATTACTTCATCAAACTCTAAAGGTTCATGCATATCAATACTATCAAAACCAAAGTTTTCAGGTTGTTTTGCGATTGTAATTGCAGCAATGAATTTTGGAACATAATTTTGAGTTTCTCTTGGGATGTATCTTGTATTTAGAAGAGACCAATAATCATTTTCGCCAATTCTATTAACTGCTTTGTATATCCTTCCTTCACCAGCATTGTATGCTGCAAGAGCCAAAGACCAATCTCCAAACATTTTGTAAAGGTCTTTAAGATAATTTGCAGCTGCAATTGTAGATTTTATTGGATCCTTTCTTTCATCCCTCCACCAATCAACCACAAGTCCGTATCGCTTAGCTGTGCTTTCTATAAACTGCCAAGGTCCTACAGCTTTTGCAGGAGATTTTGCATTAACATTAAATCCACTTTCTATTAAAGGAAGGTAAACTAAATCCTCTGGCAATCCTTTTTCTACAAGTATTTCTTTCATTTTTTCTATATACTTACCTGAACGAGAAAGCCATATAGAAAACTTATCCCTTAATCTTTCTGAAAATAAATCAATATGCTTTTGAATTTTTGTTACTAAATTCTCTTTAGTCTCAGGTAAAAGCTTAAAATTATCATTACCAGAGAATATAACTTCACTTTTTTCATCTTGTTTTAATGAAGGTATATCAGTTTCATTTTCAGCCCTGATAATTGTAGGAGATAGTAACCAGATGAGCAATAGGAATACTACAGCGAGTTTTTTCATAACTATATTTTATAACTTAAAATTGCCTAATTTTTCAACCTAAAAACAACCACCCAAAAATAGCGATAGAAACCCAATAATTGATAAAACCATCTGAAAATTAAGTATTTTTTGCTGTCATTGCGAGCATTACCGATTATTTTTTTCCGTCATTGCGAGCATCCGAAGGATGCGAAGCAATCTCTTTGAAGGGGAAAAGGCAAGATTGCTTCCTCCTCGCTTCGCTCGCAATTACGAGGAG
>JBEPZQ010000048.1:0-9930 GCA_041640755.1 Thermodesulfovibrio sp.
AGCAGTAGCCCATAAACTAATAAGGCAGGTATATGGAGTTTTAAAAAGTGGGATACCATACAATGAAGAAATTGCAATGAATGGAAAAAAATACTTGACAAATTAACACGGAACATTGCGAGGATTTTCCTTCTCGTCATTGCGAAGATTTCCCTTCGCCGTCATTGCGAGGAGCGATAGCGACGAAGCAATCTCGTCTTTATTTTCTCAATAAAGCCTTGTTAGAGGCTGCTTCGCCTCCCTCGGAGGCTCGCAGTGACTTGTGTCTATTTCTATTTTCAATTTGTTTATTCAGAATCAATTCGTGCTTTTTTATACTCTATCCACAGACCTTCTTTTGTGATTCCTTCATGTAAAATGAAATCCCAAGGAAGAAAATCTTCAAAGGATTTTGTTTCGTAGATTTCTTGTTTTATTTCATCAAATATCTTTCCAAAGTTCTCCCCCCTTGAAACCCTTGCTGCTATGGTTAATGCCTGTCTATCAGCCCTTGCAAAGTAGCCTTGCATATAAGAGTATTTTGGAACTTCGTGTAAAAGTTTAAATCCCTTGATTTTCAATGTATCTTTACTAAGCTTTTTTAATCTCTCCTTCACAATTTCTATCTTTTCCATTCCATGCCACTGAAATGGTGTAAAGGGCTTAGGCACAAATATACTAATACTTGCGGTGATTCTCCGCGTAAAGACTGCCCTAATTTTTTGTATAAGCTTTACAATTTCATCTATGTCTTCTTCCTTTTCAAATGGAAGTCCTATCATAAAATATAGCTTCAGGGTCTCAACCTCTGTATTTGATAATTTCTCTGCTATATTCAATATGTTCTCCTCTTCAATTCCCTTTTTTATTACTCTTCTTAATCTTTCTGAGCCTGCTTCAGGTGCAAGGGTTACAGTTTTTCTTTTGGATAAGACATCTAAAGCCTGTAATGTATGTTTATCAGCTCTTAATGAGGTAAAGGAAATCTCTATGTTAGGTGTATCTAAAAGGGTTTGCAACTCTCTGTAAGCAGTTAAAGATGGTGCAATTAGTCCAAGACTAAATCCATAACTAATAGCTTCATCAATTTTTGCTTTTAATATCTCAGTCTTGACTTTTCTTGGAGGATTATAAATCTGACCTACAAGACAAAACCGACAGCTAAAAGGACATCCTCGCATTGTTTCAATTAGAAACTTCTCTGAAAAGACTGCCATTGGTGTGACAATTTGGGAATAACTGAATTTGTTAGATAAATCTCTACAGTAAACTCTCTTTATTATTGAAGGTGCACCATGCCAAAGAATTTGCCTGCCATTTATTTTTCCAGTTGCATCAAAAACTTCTTTGTAGGCTTCGGGAATATAAAATCCATCGGATGATAGAAGCTCTTTTTTCAGGTTTTGCTTGAATTCTTCTAAATATGAGCCTTCCCTGACTTGTTTATATTTTTCTACGAAAACAGCAATTAATTCCTCAGCCTCACCTAAAAAAACTATATCAAAAACCTCTGATAGGGGCTCTGGATTAGAAAAGCATAAAACACCTCCTGCAATGATGAGAGGATACTCATAAGTTCTTTCAGATGTTAAATATGGAATTTTTGCGAGTTCAAGAATTTTAATAACATTTGGATAATCATTCTCAAAGCAGAGACTAAACGCTATAATGTCAAATTCATATAGCGGCTTTTTAGACTCATAGGAAATGAGAGAAATGCCTTTTTCATACTCAAAGATTTCTTCCTTTTGGGGTAGAAAACATCGTTCACATACAACATCTTTTCTTTCATTAAAAAGCCTGTAAACTGTCTGAAATCCTAAATTACTTATGCCAACTTGATAAATATCTGGATAAATTAGACATATTTTTATTTTTCCACCGTGGTCTTTTCTTATAACTCCCTTCTCAGAATTGAGAATCTCATCAATCTTTGCGTATATTTTCTTCATCTAATAATCTGTGCTTTTTTCTCAGAAAAGCTGGAATATCAAATTCATCCTCTATGTTGTCAGGAATATCTGTAAAGGGTTTTTCAATTGATTTTACAGATTCAGCTGGTTTCTCTGCAGAGCTCTTTTTTTCAAACTCTGAAAGTTTATTTGTTTTTTCTTCATTCTCAGTTGGGCTTTGCTCCTTAATTTCTGAGTGAAATGGCTTTATATTTAATGGTGTTGTATTAATTATATTTTCTTCTGTTTTATAAGATTGGACTTCTTCTGCAGAAGATAAGCTCTCGGCTGGTTTTGATAGTTTATCTGTCTGTTCTTCTTTATGCTTTAATGATTCAACAGCATCTATATCTTTTGCTATTATTTTTCTTGTTGCCTTTAGTACACTTTTTGATGTATTTTTTGGCATCCATGACTCAGTAGCAAGTTCTAATTCTTCTGTTTTATCATCAAATCCTGTTGCAATAACTGTAACAAAAATCTCATTCTCTATCTCAGGCTTAATTACCGTTCCAAATATTATATTTGCATCTTCATGGGCAACATCATAAATTGTTCCTGCAATTTCTTGCACCTCATCAAGGGTAAGATCAAAGCCACCTGTAATATTGATTAAGATTCTTTTTGCTCCTTCTATGGATGTTTCCTCTAACAGAGGATTATTAATAGCTCTTAAGGCTGCCTCTCTTGCTCCCTCTTCCTTAAAGCATGTTCCAAGTCCTATAATTGCTTTGCCTGATTTTTCAATGATAGTTTTTACATCTGCAAAGTCTCTGTTTATGAATCCTGGATTAAGTATTAAGTCTGAAATTCCTTGAACAGCCTGCCTTAAAATGTCATTGGCTATTGCAAAGGATTTAACAAGGGGAGTTCCTTTATCAACAATGAGATGAATTCTATCATTTGGAATTACTATTACTGTGTCAACATATTTCTTTAACTCCTTTAGTCCAACAACCGCGTTATGCAATCTTTTTTTACCTTCAAAATAAAATGGCTTGGTGACAACTGCAACTGTAAGAATTCCCAACTCCTTTGCCATAGATGCAATAACTGGAGCTGCTCCTGTTCCAGTGCCTCCTCCCATTCCAGCTGTTATAAAAATTAAATCCGCTCCTTCTATGCATGACATAAGCGTGTTTTTATCTTCTAATGCAGCTTTTTTTCCTAATTCAGGGTCTGAGCCTGCACCAAGTCCTCTTGTGAGCTCTTTTCCGATTTGAACCTTTAAAGGAGCAAGGGAAATTTCTAAATGCTGAATATCGGTATTAACAGCTATGAATTCAACTCCCTTTATTCCTGCAGAAATCATTGTATTTACGGCATTTGTGCCCGCTCCACCTACACCAATAACTTTTATTTTTGCAACTGGTCTTTCTACTTCCTCAATATCAAACATTTCTCCTTCCCCCTTTATTAAATTTTTATTACCCCCTTAATCCAAGTGGATATTTTTCTCAATATATTGCCTATTATAAAATTTTCTTGGTCAAACTCGGATGTTCTTAATGCATAAATCAAACTTCCAAAGGCTGAAGCAAATTCTGGAGAAAGAAATTCATCTTGCAATACCACAGTATCATCAAATCCCATTTCAGAACAAACTGATGCTATGCCTGTATTTGGATGACCAATTCTTACAGGCATTGAAAGAAAACTCTCAGCCAACTGAACAAAACCCTTCATTTGAGCATTTCCACCTGTAATAACTGCTGAGGACAATGAGATATCATTAGGCAAGGAATTAATCTCCTTTTTTAAGATATCAAGAATCTCTTCGCACCTTGCATATACAATCTCACTTATAATACTCATTGGAACTCTCACAGCTTGCTTGTCCATCCCCCAAATCTCCACTTCATCGGAGACACTTTTAAACTTCAAGCTACCAAAATTAATATCAGGTATTGCCACTCCAAATTCTTTTTTGACTCTCTCTGCTTCATTAAAAGGGATTTTAAGTCCGATTGCTATATCATTTGTTATGTGATTTCCTCCAATGCCGTAATTATTTATGTGTCTTAAACAACCATCATAAAAAACAGCTATCTTTATGCTTCCTGCTCCAATATCTGCAACAACTGTGCCCAAATCTTTATCATGCTCTGAAAGAACAGCCTCAGCAGAGGAGACACCATGTAATACAACTTCTTCTACCTCAAGCCCTGCCCTGTTGCAACAGGTAACGATATTTTGAATATGAGAGTTTGGTGCAGTTATTATGTAAACCTTTGCCTCAAGCCTCAATCCCCTCATTCCAACTGGATCTTTTATTCCATTAGTTCCATCTACTATAAACTCCACAGGAAGAATATGAACTACTTCATTGTCAGAAGAAGTCTTTATGGCTGAGGCAGATTCAATAACTAAATCCACATCCTCTTCTGTTATTTCTTTCTTCTTTATCCTAATGGCTGCATCACTGTATACTCCTTGAACCTCTCCTCCTGAATAACATACATAGGATTTTTTAAGCTTTATGTTTAACTCTGTTTCAACATCCTGAATTGCTCTTTTTATGGAGGATACAAGAGCCTCCATATCAACGATTTTTCCCTTTTTTAAGCCCGAAGATGGATAACTTTTTAAAGATAAAATTTCAAGATTGTTATTCTCAACCTGTGCAACAAGAATGCATATTTTGCTTGTTCCTATGTCAACTATAGTAAACAACTCTCTCATTCACTCCTTCTTTATTCAACTGGTTTGACAATTACTCTATCTGGAACTCTTAAATCAACATATTGTGCTTTAATGCCTCTTTTTTTTATCTCATCCAATACAATCGCATATTTGGCAAATTTAAGCTCAAGTTCACCTTTACCTACAATAATTGGAAAATCATTTACAAAAAGAGTTAAATTTTCTGGCTGACTGCCAGTTATTATTATGTTGTCCTGAGAACTAATAAAGCCCTTAGAGTTCAAAAAATTCAGTAATTCCAATGCTGATTGCAACGTCTCCCTATTGTTAATTGGATCAATGTTTTTTAAAATAGGCAATAAGATGAGGGATGATTCAAGCTTATCTGTAAAATCTTCAAGAATTCTACCATCCCTATCAATAAGATAAGCACTCCCATCATATTTAGCTACTGCCACAGGAGAAGCCTCTTGAATATATATTGTCAGCGTTCCATTTAAATCTTTTCTTATGACAGCATCTTTTATCCATGGCATCTTTTTTAGTCTTTCATATAAAGTCTTTGATGACGGGTAAAGTAATGAGCTTCCCTCCTTAATAGAAAGTGCGTATTTAATTTCATGCTCCTTTAAATGTTTATTCCCAATGATTACAAAATGTCTTATTTTTAGTAAATGAAACAGTAAAAAGACCACCACTCCTGCAACAATCAAAACCATAAGGATGGTAATCTTTCTTCTACTCATATATTTTAATCCCATGTAGTTTTATGTATTCCATTCTATTTGTCCCTAAAACACCTATTTCCAATCACCATCCACCAGTCACAAGTCACTATTTACTCTCTTTAATGGCGAGTTCAAGAATTTCCTTAACTAATCCCTTGAAATCATAACCAGATAGTGTTGCTATTTTTGGTAAAAGTGATGTCTCTGTCATTCCGGGAATTGTATTTACCTCAAGAACATAAGCATTTTCATCTTTGTCAACAATTATGTCAACCCTTGTTCCGCCCTTACATCCAAGTGCTTTATGTGCCCTTAAGCCTAAATCCTTTAACTTTTCATATAAACTTTCATTAATTTCAGGAGGAAGAATATATTCAGTAAGCCCTTTTGTATATTTTGCTTCATAATCATAAAATCCTTTCTTTGGTCTAACTTCAACTCCTCCTAAAGCTCTTTCTCCAAGCACTCCTATGTGAATCTCTTTTCCTTCTATAAATTTTTCAACTATCACTCTATCACCATATTTAAATGCTTCGTTTAAGGCTTTATTAAGAGATTCTTCATCCCTTGCTATATTTACTCCAACAGATGAACCCTCACAAGCAGGCTTGATAACATTTGGAAAACCAATTGTCTGTTTAATAGCAATTAAAGGGTCTTGGCTTTTTAATTCTGATTTTTCTATGACTCTAAATGGAGGAACTGGTATTCCGTGATATAGGAATATTTTTTTTGATGCTTCTTTATCCATTGCAAGGGCTGATGATAGAATTCCAGAACCAGTATAAGGAATTCCCATTACTTCAAGCATTCCTTGAATTCCTCCGTTTTCTCCCCATCCACCATGTAGGGCTAAGAATGCGACATCAATTTTTTCTTGAACAATTTTTTGACAAAGCTCTTTATCCGCATCTATAAATACTGCATCGTATCCAAGCTCTTTTAGAGCATTGAAAATTGCCTGCCCGCTTCGCAGAGAAACCTCTCTCTCCGATGAAATTCCTCCTGCTATTACTCCTACCTTCATATCTCATCCCTCCAAATACTTTATCTCTGGTTCAAGCTCTATTGAGAAAAGCTTGAAAACTTTATCTTTTACAATATCCATAAGCTTAAGAAAATCATCTGCCCTGCCCTTTCCAGCGTTGATAAAATAATTAGCATGCACACTGCTTACAATAATATCACCAACTCTCATACCTTTCAAACCAGCTTTGTCAATTAAATATCCGGCTGAATTTCCTTCTGGATTTTTAAAAACGCAACCTGCTGAACGTTCATTCAAAGGCTGACTAAGTCTTTTTCTCGCAAGAAAATCCTTCATTTTTGAAAATATTTCTTCACCACGTTCATTAAGAATAAATTTTGCAGATTTTATGATAAAGCTGTCTGGCAAGCCTGAGCTTCTGTATCGGAAATTTATTTCCTGTCTTTTCAATCTCTTAATATTTAAGTTCTCATCAATTACTTCAATTTCGTCAAGACAATCCTTTGTTTCATATCCAAAAGACCCAGCATTTCCAAAAACTGCTCCTCCTACTGTTCCCGGTATTCCTATAAGTCCTTCCATTCCCGAAAGATTATTTTTAAGCAAAAAAGCAAGAACTCTTCCGAGAATTGCACCTGCACCAACATTTAAAGTAAAACCTTTGAGTTCAATTCTATCAATCTTTTTTGTGTTAATAATGACTCCCTTAAAGCCTCTGTCACTTATTAGCAAATTGCTTCCGCCTCCAATAAGATAATACGGAATTCCCTCATTTTTTATAATCTCCATTAGTCCTAACAAGTTATCATCATCTGGAAAAACTATAATCTTTGCATTTCCTCCAATTCCAAGTGTTGTGTAGTTTGCAAGAGGTTCATCTTTTTTATAAGTTATTCCTCTTTCTTTGCAAAATATTTCAATATTTCTCATAATCTGTCTCTTACTGATTCTCCAATTTTGTAGACATCTCCAGCTCCAATGGTAAAGACAACATCTCCTTCTTTAAGTTCCTTCAGGATATCATCCTTTATATTTTCCTTGTCTGGATTAAACTTTACATTAACTCCATTTGATTTAAGTCTTTTATACAACTCCTCGCCTGTTACTCCCTCAATTGGAGATTCACTGGCTGGGTATATGTCCATCAAAAAGAGAACATCTTTTTTCCTCAAAGCATTTTTAAACACAGAAACAAACTCATCCATATGGTCTCTTGTTCTTGTATATCTATGAGGCTGAAATATTACACAAAGTCTCTTAGGTTTAAGCAACATTGCAGTCTTCAGCACAGCTTTTATTTCTGTTGGATGATGTCCGTAATCATCATAAAACTTTATGTCTGCCTTTTGTCCCTTAAATTCAAATCTTCTACCAATACCAGTAAAATTCTGCAATGCCTCCCTCAAATTATCAAAAGGAATGGAGAGTTCATGGGCAACTGCTATTGTAGCCAAAGTATTTAAAACATTGTGTCTTCCAAGTACAGTAACTTTAAAGTTGCCAATTGGGCTATTTCTAAAAAATGCCTTAAACTGCATATAAGGTGCATCATACCGAATATCTTTTGCATAAAAGTCTGAAGAGCTGTCAAATCCATAGGTGATATATCTTCTATTAAGATGGGGAATTAAATCACGGATGTGTCTACATTCTCGGCAAAGTATTGAAACTCCATAAAAAGGAACCTTATTTGCAAATTCAAGAAAAGCCCTTTTTATTTTCCGCAATGTTTTAAAATAATCAAGATGCTCTTTGTCAATGTTTGTTATTACAGCAATAGCAGGATTTAGTTTAAGAAAACTTCCATCACTTTCATCTGCCTCAGCTACTAAAAACTCTCCCTGTCCAAGTTTTGCATTTGTGCCTAATGATTTTAATTTTCCACCAACAACAACCGTTGGATCAAAACCAGCCTCGCTTAAAACTGTGGCAATAAGAGATGTTGTAGTTGTTTTGCCATGTGCTCCTGCAACCAAAACCGAATATTTTAGTCTGCAGAGTTCAGCAAGCATTTCAGCTCTTGGTATAATTGGAATTCCCTTTGCTTTAGCCTTTATAATTTCAGGATTATCAGGCTTGACAGCCGATGAGTAAACAACAACATCAGCTTCATCTATATTGTCCTGTCTATGACCTATAAATACCTGTATTCCTAATCCCTTTAGTCTTTTTACTGTTTCAGACTCCCTTATATCTGAACCTGTTACTGTGTAACCCATGTTATTTAAAACTTCTGCAATACCGCTCATACCAATTCCACCAATTCCAATCATATGAATTTTTTTAAATTGATACATCATCTCCTCCTCATTAACGATTCACCGATTTCTAATATCTTCTCTGCTGCGTTGGGTTTACCAAAAGCAAGAGATGCAATTTCCATCTCTTTTTTTATTTCTGGTCTTCCGAAAATTTTTTCAATTATCTTTGCAATTCTCTCACCATTTAGCTCTTTGTCAAGCACCATCTCGCATGCTCCCCTACTTAAAAGCCTCCTTGCGTTCATCTCTTGATGATTATATGCTGCATATGGATAAGGTATAAGAATTGATGCCTTGCCTAAGGCTGTAATTTCTGCAACAGTTGATGCTCCTGCTCTACATACTATTAAATCCGCTACTGCATAGGCTTCTGCCATGTCATATATAAAAGGAAGAACTGTTGCTTTGAATGATAATTTCTTATACTCTTGCAACACCCAGCTGTAATCTGCCTCACCGGTTTGATGAATTATTTGCATTTTATCCCTTAAAGGCAACAAATGAGTTAGTGCATCAATAATTGCTTTGTTTATTTTTCTTGCGCCAAGACTGCCTCCAAATACAAGTAGTGTCAGTCTATTTTTTTCAAGCTGAAAAAGATTGACAGCCTTGTCTTTGTCACCAGATAAAATCTCTTTTCTTATGGGAGTACCTGTAAGATAAATTTTTTCTTTCGGAAAATATTCAATAGTCTCTGGATATGTTATAGCAATGGCATCAGCAAATTTTCCAAGAAGCTTATTGGCAAGTCCAGGAACAGTATTCTGCTCAAGAATAATAGTTGGAATTTTTCTTAAAGAAGCTGTTAGAACCACAGGAAAAGAAGCATAACCCCCTACTCCGAAAACAATATCTGGTTTGAAGGTTTTTAAGATACTACTGCTTTCAGATGTTGATTTGAGGAGATTCAATATAGCTCTTGCCTTGTCCTTTATACCTTTACCAACAAAACCACTCACAGAAATCAGTCTTAATTCATAGCCAATTTTTGGAATTACCTTTTTTTCAATTCCACGCTCAGTGCCCACAAAAACTATTTTTGAGGACGGATATTTTTCAGATATATGAGATGCAAGAGCAACTCCCGGAAAAAGATGTCCTCCTGTTCCTCCTCCAGCTATTATTACTCTCATGTAGTTTTTCTCCTTCTGTAATAAAGCTTACGAGTTCTAACTGCAGGCTTTTCTGTAATGTTTAACATGCTTTTATTATAGAATGCTGAATTAATTTTTGATAAATTAAGCAAAATTCCCAAAGCCATAAGATTTACAACCAGTGATGAGCCACCATAACTGATAAATGGCAATGGAAGTCCCTTTGTAGGAGCTAAACCTGTTACCACAGCAAAATTAATAAGTGCCTGAATAGCAATCATGATA
>JBEPZQ010000049.1:0-9805 GCA_041640755.1 Thermodesulfovibrio sp.
ATCTTCAGCAAGTGTTCTTCCAAATATTCTCTCCTCAAGAGGCATTACGATTTCACCGCCCTCAATAAGAGGGGTGACATAAATTCCATCCTTTGTTCCACAATCAATTTCCGTCAGAATAACATCTTGAGCCACATCTACAAGTCTTCTCGTCAGATACCCGGCATTAGCTGTTTTTAAGGCTGTGTCTGCCAATCCTTTTCTTGCACCGTGTGTGGATATAAAGTATTGCAATGGAGTAAGTCCTTCTCTGAAGTTCGCTGTAATTGGTGTTTCAATAATCTCTCCAGAGGGCTTTGCCATTAATCCTCTCATTCCTGCAAGCTGTCTTATCTGAGCTATGCTTCCTCTTGCTCCAGAGTCTGCCATCATAAATATGCTGTTAAATGCTCTCCTTTCCTCAAGCTCCTCTGGGCTAAGTTCCTTGCCTTCTTCTGCTCCAAGCTCTTTCATCATCTCATCAGCTATCTTTTCTGTAACATTTGCCCATATATCAATAACTTTGTTGTATCTCTCACCTTGTGTTATTAAACCTTCAGCATACTGCCTCTGCACTTCCATCACCTGTGCCTCAGCTTCCTTAATTATTTCGGCTTTCTTAGACGGAATGTGCATATCATCAATACATATAGAGATTCCAGACTGAGTAGCAATCTCAAATCCAAGCTTTTCAAGTTTATTCATGAAATTCACTGTCTCTCTTTTGCCAAAATTATTATTAATATACTCAATAAGCTTACTTAACTCCTTTTTAGTCAAATCTTTGTTTATCATCTGAAATGGAACGCCCTGCGGCACAATCTCTCTAAATAATATTCTTCCAGTTGTTGTTTCAATAAGTTGCCCATCAATCTTTACCTTTATTGGCGCATGTTTTTCAATTACTCCGCTCTGATATGCAAGAATTACCTCTTCAATATCTGAAAATACTTTTCCAGCACCCTTTGCATTCCTCTTCATCTTTGTCAGATAGTAAATTCCTAAAACCATATCTTGCGTAGGAACCACTATGGGTTTGCCATGAGCAGGAGATAGCAAATTACCAACTGACATCATTAATACTCGGGACTCAACCTGCGCCTCATAAGAAAGAGGAACATGAACTGCCATCTGGTCTCCGTCAAAGTCAGCATTGAAAGCAGTACATACAAGTGGATGAAGCTTGATAGCCTTTCCTTCAACAAGCACAGGATCAAAAGCTTGAATACCAAGCCTGTGCAAGGTTGGTGCTCTGTTTAGAAGTACAGGATGTTCTTGGATAACCTCTTCAAGGGCATCCCAAACTTCTGGTCTTTCCTGATCCACAAGTCTTTTAGCCTGCTTTATGGTTGTTACATATCCCTTTTCTTCAAGCTTGTTAAATACAAAGGGTTTGAATAACTCAAGTGCCATAGTTTTAGGTAGTCCGCACTGATTCATATCAAGTTCAGGTCCAACAACTATAACTGACCTACCAGAATAATCAACTCTTTTTCCTAAAAGATTTTGTCTGAACCTTCCCTGTTTTCCCTTAATCATATCACTCAAAGACTTAAGAGGTCTCTTGCTTCCAGCCTTTAATGCCTTTGAGCGTCTTGTATTGTCAAAAAGTGTGTCAACTGCTTCCTGAAGCATTCTTTTTTCATTTCTTATAATTACGCTCGGTGCTTTAAGCTCTAACAGTCTTTTTAGACGATTATTTCTATTGATAACTCTTCTGTAAAGGTCATTTAAATCTGAAGAGGCAAATCTGCCACCATCAAGAGGTACAAGGGGTCTCAGCTCTGGAGGAAGCACTGGTACTATGTCAAGAATCATCCACTCAGGACGATTTCCAGATTTTCTAAATGCCTCTACTACCTTTAGTCTTTTTGTAAGCTTTCTTTTTAAAGCATTTGAAGTCGCAACTTCTATCTGCTCTTTAAGTTCCTTTGTAAGGGCTTCAAGGTCTATTTTCTTAAGCAACTCTCTTATTGCCTCAGCCCCCATTCCTACCTTAAATCTGCTTCCATATTCAGCAACTTTCTTTTTATATTCCTCTTCTGTGAGCAATTCCCTTTCTTTTAAAGGTGTGTCTCCTGGGTCTATCACAATGTATTCTTCATAATAAATTACCTTCTCAAGTTGCCTTACTGAAAGATCAAGAAGCATTCCCATCTTGCTTGGAACACCTCTTACAAACCAGATATGAGCAACAGGAGAGACAAGCTCAATATGTCCCATTCTCTCGCGTCTTACCTTTGACTCTATAACTTCTACTCCGCACTTGTCACAAATAACTCCTTTGTGTTTCATTCTTTTGTATTTACCGCAAAGACATTCCCAATCTTTGATTGGACCAAAAATTTTTGCGCAGAATAGTCCCTCTGGTTCTGGCTTAAAGGTTCTGTAGTTGATAGTCTCAGGTTTTTTGACCTCACCATATGACCATTCTCTTATCTTGTCAGGTGAGGCAAGTTTTATTCTTATAACATCAAAATCTCTTGGGTTTTTAGGTCTTTGAAATAATGAATAGATATCTTCTATCAAGATTTATCCCCCCTTTTCTTCTTTTTCTCCAGTAGCTCAACATCAAGTGCTAAGCTCTGGAGCTCTTTTATTAAAACATTAAAGGACTCCGGAACACCCGATTCAAGTACAGGATGTCCTTTAACTATAGCCTCATACATTTTTGTCCTACCCTTTATGTCATCGCTTTTTACTGTTAAAAACTCTTGAAGAGTATAAGCTGCACCATAAGCTTCCAATGCCCAAACTTCCATCTCTCCAAGTCTCTGTCCTCCAAACTGAGCTTTTCCTCCGAGTGGCTGCTGAGTAACAAGGGAGTAAGGACCTATAGAACGGGCATGGATTTTATCAGCAACAAGATGATGAAGTTTAAGCATATACATGTAACCAACAGTTACAGGTCTTTCAAAGGGTTCTCCTGTACGACCATCATAAAGAGTTACTTGTCCTGTAGTAGGATATCCAGCTTTCTTCAGTAATTCCTTTATCTCTTGCTCTTTTGCACCTTCAAATACAGGGCTTGCAACATATAGTCCTAACGCCTTTGCAGCTAAACCTAAATGCGTCTCAAGTATCTGTCCAACATTCATTCTGGATGGAACACCCAGTGGATTGAGAACAATATCAACAGGAGTACCATCTTCAAGATAAGGCATGTCCTCTTCAGGTAAAACCATTGATACAACGCCCTTATTTCCATGCCTTCCAGCCATCTTATCACCGACTTCTATTTTTCTTTTCATTGCTATATATACTTTAACCAGCTGATTGACTCCGGCAGGAAGGTCATCACCCTTCTTTATTCTTTCTATTTTTTCATTATACTTTGCATGTATCTGTTTTATAGCCTGCTCCACTTCCCTGTTTATTCTGCTAACTTCTGCTTTTACCTCTGGATCGTCTACCTTTAGTTTAAGCAGTTGATTAACATCAAGAAGATTAATCACCTGTTCTGTAAGCTGTTCTCCTTTTTTGCAAAGTATTTTACTTCTTTGTTTAACATCCTCAAGAACTGTCTTGCCTTTTAATAGTTTTCTTATCCTTGTTGCCTTAGTTTCTTTCAAAATTCTTATTTCATCTTCCCTGTCTCTTTCTATTGCTTTGATCTCTTCTTCTTCTATAGCTTTGGCTCTCCGAGATTTTTCCTTACCTCTTCTCGTCAGTATCTTAACATCAATAACAACTCCTTCAATTCCCGGAGGAACATACAAACAAGATTCTTTTACATCCTCCGCTTTTTCTCCAAATATTGCAAAAAGTAGTTTTTCCTCTGGAGTAAGAACTCTTTCTCCCTTAGGTGTGACTTTTCCTACAAGAATATCTCCAGGCTTTACCTTTGCACCAATTCTAATTATTCCGTCCTCATCAAGATTTCTCAGCTGTTCTTCAGGCACATTCGGAACTTCTCTTGTAATCTCTTCTGGTCCAAGTTTTGTGTCTCTACATTCTACTTCAAATTCATCTATGTGAATGGAAGTGTATACATCTTCCTTTACAAGTCTTTCGCTTATAAGTATCGCATCCTCAAAGTTATATCCGCCCCAAGTCATAAATGCAACTAAAACATTTCTACCAAGTGCTAACTCACCATTATCCATACTTGGTCCATCTGCAAGTATTGTTCCTCTCTCTACAATCTGTCCAACCTTCACTATGGGTTTCTGATTCATGCAGGTTCCTTGATTGGATTTATGGAATTTTATCAGATTGTAAATATCAACTCCTCCGCCTTCTTCTGTGACCCTTACCACAATTCTTGTTGCATCAACACTCTCTACAATACCAGCTCTCTTTGCAATAACAAGCCAACCTGAATCTCTTGCTGCATAAAGTTCCATTCCAGTACCAACTATTGGAGCGTCTGTCTGAATAAGGGGAACAGCCTGCCTTTGCATGTTTGAACCCATCAAAGCTCTATTAGCATCGTCATTTTCAAGAAATGGAATCAAAGATGCAGAAACACTGACAATCTGCTTTGGAGATACATCCATATATTGAACTTCTTCTCTGGAAACCATTTTGAAATCGCCTTTGACTCTTGCAGCAACAGTCTCACTAATAATGTTTCCTTCTTCATCAACTGGTGTTGTGGCCTCAGCTATTACATAGTTTTCACTATCAAGGGCGCTTAAATAATGTATTTCATTTAAAACTTTTCCATTATCAACTTTTCTGTAAGGAGATTCAATAAAACCAAAATCATTGATTCTTGCATAGCTTGCAAGGGAGGTAATTAAACCAATGTTTGGACCTTCAGGAGTTTCAATCGGGCATATTCTTCCATAATGCGTTGGATGAACATCTCGCACCTCAAATCCTGCTCTTTCACGAGTAAGACCTCCCGGTCCAAGTGCACTAAGCCTTCTTTTATGTGTAATTTCACTTAATGGATTTGTCTGATCCATAAACTGGCTCAACTGGCTTGAGCTGAAAAACTCTTTCACTGCTGCCATCACAGGCTTTGTATTTATTAAATCGTGGGGCATTGCATTTTCAACTTCCGTTATAGTCATTTTTTCCCGAACAGCCCTTTCCATTCTCACCAAGCCTATCCTGAACTGATTTTCAAGTAGTTCTCCAACTCCCCTTACTCTTCTGTTACCAAGATGGTCTATATCATCAACCTCGCCTTTTCCTGTTCTTAGATTAAAAAGATATTTGACAATTTCTATAATGTCTCTGTCAGTAAGCACTCTTACTTCAAGAGGGATATCAAGTCCTAATTTCTGATTAAGTTTAAGTCTTCCTACAGGAGAAAGATCATATCTCTTTGGGTCAAAAAACAATCCATAGAAAAGTTCTTCTGCGGCTTCTTTAGTTGCAGGCTCTCCCGGTCTTAATTTTTTATATATTTCCCTTAATGCTTGTTCCTTGTTTTCAACTTTATCGGTCAGTAGTGTCTCTCTGAGAGAGGGCAGATAGTTAACATTATCTATGAAAAGCAGTTTAAGAGTGTCAATTTTTGCATTGATTATTCTGTAAAATGCTTCCTCTGTAATTTCTTTGTTGCTATCTACTATTACCTCACCTGTTTCAGGGTCAACTATATCTGAAACTGTTATTCTTCCTATTATTTCGCTTTTTTGAATTGGAATCTCTTTAATACCTAAGTCCTTCAGTTTTTTCAGGGCAAATTTGGTAATCTTGCTTCCTTCTTTTACAATTACGCTTCCATCTGGAGCAAGTATGTCAATCCTTGTTCTGACTCCAGCCAATACTTCAGAGACAACTCTTGTGTAAGTATTTTCATCTTTGATTTTAATTTCTTCAATTGGATAGAAAATTTTTAATAAATCCTCATTTGAATAACCAAGCGCCTTTAAAACAATTGTTGCAGGTAGCTTTTTTCTTTTATCTATTCTGACAAATAAAAGGTCCTTTGAATCAAATTCAAAATCAAGCCACGAGCCCCTTACAGGAATAACTCTTGCTGCATACTGAAATCTACCGCTGATTCTGCTTTTACTTTTATCTGGAGCAAAATAAACTCCGGGAGAACGCTGTAACTGGCTGACGATAACTCTCTCTACTCCATTTATTATAAAGCTGCCAGTCTCTGTCATCATCGGAAGATCGCCGAGAAAGATTTCCTGCTCCCGTGACTCCTTTAAAAATTTTTTTCCTTCGTCATCTTTATCCCATATGTTAAGCCTGACCTTCATTTTTATGGGAACAGAATAGGTCAGTCCTTTAACCATGCATTCATGGGGATTCATTTTTGGCTCGCCGACTGAATAAGAAATAAACTCAACAGTATTGTTTCCGTTATAATCGCTAATTGGAAATACGCTTTTTAAAGCTGCCTGAAGTCCCTCATCAAGTCTTTCATCAGGAGAGACATCTTTTTGTAGAAATTTTGCAAAAGATTTCTTTTGAAATTCAAGAAGATAAGGCACCTCCAAGACTGGAGGTACCTTTCCAAAATTTATTCTTTCTCTTAGAGGCTTTATCATGGTTCTCCTTCTCTATGTTTATTTTTTACTGAAATTCTACTGTTGCACCCTGTTCTTCAAGTTTTGCTTTGATCTGTTCAGCTTCTTCTTTGGATACACCAGTTTTGATTGGCTTTGGAGCACCATCAACAAGGTCCTTTGCCTCTTTAAGACCTAATCCTGTAATCTCTCTTACAACCTTGATTACCTGAATCTTTTTATCTCCTGCGGATTTTAAAATGACATCAAAGCTTGTCTTTTCCTCTGCTGCTGGTGCAGCAGCTGCTGGTGCACCTGCAGGAGCTCCTGCTACTGCTGCAACTGCAACTGGTGCTGCGGCGGTAACTCCATATCTTTCTTCAAATTCCTTAATAAACTGACTAAGTTCTAAAATTGTGAGATTGTCAAAAAATTCAAAAACCTGTTCCTTTGTAATTGCCATAACTTTTCCTCCTTTTTATTGAGCTTTTTTATTTTTTAATGCTTCTAATGCGTATAAAAGCTTAAGATTTACTGCCTGCATAGCATAAGCCATCTTGGTAAGTGGTAAACTCATGCCACCGAGCAACATACCAAGCAACACAGTCTTTGAAGGAAGTTTTGAGATATCCTTCAACTCCTCAACAGAATATACCTTTCCTTCTACTACTCCGAGTTTAAGCTTGAATTTCTCATTCTTTGCAGAATACTCAATTGCTTTCTTTACCGCAACAACTGGATCATCGTATCCAAATATAATACCTGTGCATCCCTTTAAAGCATCTGATAGTTGGTCTTTAAAAAATGCATCTCCTAAGGCTATCCTGAAAAGAGTATTTTTGCATACCTTGTACTCAGACCCAGATTCCTTCATGTTTTGACGAAGTTCTGAAATTTCAGCAACGGTTAATCCTTGAAAATCCGTTAAAATGAAGGATTTAGCTCTGGATAGCCTTTCAGCAATTTCTTCAACTTTCTTTTTCTTTAATTCCTTTGTGGTGCTCAGATTGAACCTCCTTTCTCGGACAGCGGTGCGAATTGACAATTTAGAATGATGAATCCTGAATATCCAAGTTTATAAAAATTTTTTAATTCATCATTCATCATATGAAAATTACTGCCAATCTCGGCAGGCGGTTAACCTTTAAGCTTATAAAGCACCTGCTGTCTCAGATTATTTATAACAGGCCAAGCCTGTTTTAAATCTTTAGTTTTGATATATCAATTTTTAAACCTGGTCCCATGGTGGAAGAAAGAGCAACTTTTTTAATATATTTTCCCTTTGAGGTTGCGGGTTTTGCTTTCATTACAGATTTCAATACAGCGATTGCGTTTTCAACTAATTTTTGTTTATCAAAGGAAATCTTACCTATAGGCACATGAACAACTCCACCCTTATCATTTCTATATTCAACTTTACCAGCTTTAGCTTCCTTTACTGCTTTTGCAACATCAAAAGTGACTGTTCCAAGTTTAGGATTTGGCATTAGTCCTCTTGGACCAAGTATTTTACCAAGCTTTCCAACTTGTCCCATCATTTCAGGAGTTGCAATTGCAATATCAAAATCAAGCCATCCCTGCTGAATTTTTTCAATTAAATCTTCAGCTCCTACATAGTCAACGCCTGCTTCTTTTGCTTCTTTTTCTTTCTCACCCTTTGCAAAAACTAATACCTTAACTTCTTTTCCAAGTCCATGAGGAAGGACCACTGTACTTCTTACAATCTGGTCTGATTTTCTTGGATCAATTCCTAAATTAATTGCCATCTCAACTGTCTCATCAAACTTTGCAAAACTATTTTCCTTCAGAATATCAATTGCTTCCTCTAATGTATATTCTTTCTGAAGGTCAATTTTTTCTTTTACAGCTACCAATTTCTTGCCCATTTATTACCCCCTTATCTCAACACCCATACTTTTTGCTGTACCAATAATCATTTTCATTGCTGCTTCCAGTGATTTTGTATTTAAATCTGGCATCTTTGTTTTTGCTATTTCCTCTACCTGTTTCATAGTCAAATTACCGACTGTTTCCTTGCCAGTTGTGCTTGAACCTTTTATTATTCCAGCAGCTTTCTTGATTAGTTCAGATGCAGGAGGAGTTTTTAATATAAATGTAAATGACCTGTCTTTGTAAATTGTAATAACAACAGGAATTAATGTATCCCCCATAGCTTGAGTTTGAGCATTGAACTGCTTGCAAAATTCCATAATGTTAATTCCATGCGGACCTAAAGCTGGACCTACTGGTGGAGCAGGATTTGCCTTTCCTGCAGGTATAACAAGTTTAACCTGTCCTGTAACTTCTTTTTTTGGTGCTGCCATATTTTTTCCTCCTTTAAACCTTTTCAACCTGTGAAAATGAAAGTTCCACAGGAGTTTGTCTTCCAAATATGCTTACCATAACTTTAACTCTTTCATGTTCTGAGTCAACATCATCTATGTATCCATTAAAATTAGCAAATGGACCATCAATTATCTTTACTGTCTCTCCCTTTTCAAAATGAGTCTTTATTTGAGGTGACTTTCCTTTCTCCAATTGCTGAAGAATGGCTTGCACTTCCTCATCAGGGATAGGAGCTGGTTTTTTACCTCCCACAAAACCCGTTACTCTTTGAGTAGTTCCAACAAGATGCCATGTTTCATCATCAAGTTCCATTTCAATAAGAATATAGCCCGGATAAAATTTTTTATCCTGCTCCTTTTTCTTTTTGCCTTTTACTTCTATAATTTTTTCAGTTGGTATTAAAATCCTTGAAATTTTGCTTTCAAGTCCCTTTATTTTCGCTCTTTCCTCTATAGAAGCTTTAACTTTGTCTTCAAATCCTGCCATTGTGTGAATCACATACCATTGTTTTGCCATTATCCTCACCCAATAATCGCAGTTATAATTCTTGAAAGAACCAAGTCTACAAATCCGAGAAAGAAAGAAATTATAAAAACTGTTACAATAACTACCCATGTTGAGACAATAACTTCTTCCCTCTTCGGATATGTAGCTTTTTTAGCCTCAATTTTAACTTCCTGAAAAAAGTTCTTAATTTTTCCTATCATATTTTCACCTCAAAATATATAAACAGGCCAGGAGGGATTTGAACCCCCATCCCCCGGATTTGGAGTCCGGTGCTCTAGCCGTTAGAGCTACTGGCCTATTAAGCTTTTGTTTCTTTATGTAAAGTATGCTTTCTACAGTGCTTACAATATTTTTTTAGTTGCAACTTATCAGGCGTATTTTTCTTATTCTTTGTTGTAGAATAATTCTTAGCTTTACATTCACTACATTGTAAAAGTATAATTTGTCTCATTTTTTACTCCACTATCTGAGTAACTACACCTGCACCTACAGTTCTTCCACCTTCTCTTATCGCAAACCTTAATCCCTCTTCCATCGCTATAGGTGCTATCAGT
>JBEPZQ010000050.1:0-5241 GCA_041640755.1 Thermodesulfovibrio sp.
AAGGGAGCCCTTTGACAGGGTTGAGATAGAGAATTTCATAGTAAAAACAAAAAAGTATTTGAAAAACAATGGATTAATCGGTTCTGAAATAAATTATACTTTCAAAGACGGTGAATTAATTATTAGAGTTAAAGAAGGAATAAAATTAACCGTGGAAATTGAAGGAAACGATTATCTAAAAAAAGGAGATTTAAAAGATATAGTGATGGCTCATTTTGAAGACAAAATAGACGAAATAATTATAAAAGATACAATTAACAGCCTTATCAATTTTTATAAAATAAACGGTTTTCTCAATGTCAGAATTGTCCCTTTAATAGAAAAAACAATAGATGAGTGGAAAATTGTATATTTCGTTAACGAAGGAAAAAGAAAATTTGTTGAAAAAATAATATTTGAACCACAGGATTTATCTGACACGGAATTAAAAAATATTCTTGCAAATAGAGAGGGACAACCATTTAATCCTGATGAAATTACAAATGACAAAAAAAGAATTGAAGAATATTTAAAATCAAAAGGATATTACAAATCTGAAGTTTATAATCCCGAGATTAAAGAAGAAGATGATAAAGTAAGCATTATCTTCAGAATTCAGAAGGGCAAATTAATAAAAATAACTTCTATAAATGTATTGGTGAAAAATGACCTTTTAAAGCAAGATGCATTAAATTCAATAAAAGACTATATAGATTTGCCCTTCAATGAATCAGTTTTTCTTGAGATTAGAAGAAAAATCAGGGATGTTTATATATAAAACGGTTACTCTGATGTTGTATTAAAAGGAAATTATGAAATTATTGAAGACAAAGCTTATATAAACATTGAAGTAGAGCCAAAGAGCAAGAAGTATTTTGGCAAATCAGTTGTTCTTGGAAATAAGAAAACAAAAACCAAATTCATTTATCAAAGACTTTTGCCAAAAGAAGGAATGCCATACAATCCTTATACAATTGATGAAGAAAGACAGGCTCTTTATAGAACAGGACTTTTTTCAAAAATAGATATTACTCCAGAAATACTTAATGACAAAGTTGACTTGATTTACAACTTTGAAGAAATTCCTGCTGGAGCGTTTGAAATTGGATTTGGTTATGGTGAATATGAGAGAGCAAAAGCTTTCTTTGAACTTTCATATATAAATCTTTTTGGTCTAAATAAGCAAATCTTCACAAGAGTTGAATTAAGTACATTAGAATCAAGAAGTTACATAACATATGTTGATCCTTGGTTTTGGAAAGACTTAACATTTAAATCTTCTTTAATATTAGAGAAAATGAATGTAAAAAACATTGACACTAAAGATATCATTTACAAAATTAAAAGATTAGGACTTTCAACAGGATTTGAGAAAAAGTTTACAGACACCTTTAAAGCAGAACTTCTTTATGAGTTAACATCTTCAAAAACTTGGGATGTAAAACCCGAAGTTGTGATTAGTGACATTGATATTGGAAGAGTGTTTATAAGTGGAGTTAAAGCCTCTTTAATTTTTGATACCAGAGATAATGCTTTTGATCCGCATAAGGGCTGGTTAGCTGGAGTTACTTCAAAACTAAGCAATGAATTTTTAGGTTCAGAAATTAATTTTTTAAAAACTTCTTTTTACATTAATAAATACACAGAACTGACAAAATGGCTTGTACTTGCAAATTCCATTAGAGCTGGTTGGGCTTGGCTTTATGGAAAAACTGAAGAACTTCCAATATCTGAAAGATATTTCTTGGGAGGAAGAGATTCTGTAAGAGGTTATGCACAAAACACTTTAGGACCTAAAAGAAACAATCAACCCACAGGCGGTAATGCTTTTTTAATGGGAAATGTAGAGTTAAGAACCTATCTCGGAAAAAACTTTTATCTTATAAATTTTCTTGACTTTGGTAATCTTTGGAGTAGAGTAGGGGATGCCAGTGTTTCAAAATTAAAATACACCACAGGTGTTGGTTTAAGATATAAAACTCCTGTAGGACCATTAAGAATAGACTATGGATACAAATTAAATAGAGAAGAAGGAGAATCTCGTGGTGAAATACATTTTAGCATTGGTCATACTTTTTAGAATGCTCTTTCGTAATTTGCTGTTTGTGGCTTGTAGCATTATTTTTTTGTTAATAGCAGTCAACAGCGAAGCAATTGCATCTGATTTTCAAATAGTAAACAGACTAGTTGCTTATGTGGATAACATAGCTATAACACTTGAGGATTTTAATAAAGAAGCTCTCAAGTTAAAGGAAAAATTTCCTGATATAAAAAGCGAAGAGGTTGTCAATATCTTAATAAACAGAACTCTTCTACTGAAAAATGCAAAGGAATTTTTTGTTGAAGGAAAAGAAGAGGAAATAATTAACAGTTATGTTGACCTTAAAGTAAAATCATTAATCATTATACCTGAAACTAAAATAAGGGAATACTACGAACAAAATAAAGATAAATTTAAAGGGCATGAGTATAAAGCTATAAGGAACGATATAGAAAAATATTTATTTGAGAAAGAATTAAATACAAAACTTAAAGAACATATTGAAGAATTAAAGCAAACTGCTGAAATAAGAATAATTTTTATTCCCTAATTTCGTAAATAAGAGCAGTTTCGTCGCATTCTGGGAATTTCGGACATCTAATACAATCACCCCAGATTTTTTGAGGTAACTTTGATTTATCTACTTCCTTAAAACCTATTTTTTTAAAAAAATCAGGGATATAAGTGAGAACAAAAACTCTTTTGAGTTCAAGGGATTTCGCTTCTTGTAAGCATTTTTTTACAAGCTTCGTTCCGATCCCACTTTTCTGATATTCTTTTTTAACCACAAGGGATCTGACTTCTGCAAGGTCTTCCCATAAAATATGTAATGCACAAACTCCTTTTATTTCATTTTCCTCTGCAACATAAAAATCTCTAACATTTTCGTAAAGTTCGTTTAATGAACGAGGAAGCATTTCACCTTTTTTGGCAAACTCATTGATTAATTTATGAATTGTTTTTATATCAGAGATTTTTGCCTTTCTAATTTTCAAGGATTGAAAAACCTCTTAAGATAAGTTTTTTATTGATTTCTATCATTTCTTTTCTTTTTGCCGGAATAGTTTCTTCAATTGTTTCAATGATTTTATCAATGCTTATAGAATTAGATATTTTGATAAAAGCTCCCAAAAGAATCATATTAGCTAACTTTGGATTTGCAATTTGAGCAGCCTCTTGTGAGGCATTAATTGGATAAAATTTGATATCGTTTTTGAATTCAGAATTTTTTATTAATGAAGCATCATATATTAGACAACCACCAGGGATGACTCTTTCCATAAATTTTTTGTATGAAGCTTCATTTAATGCAATAACATAATCTGCATTTTTTACTATTGGAGAGCCTATTAATTCATCTGAGATAACAACCATACAATTAGCTGTTCCCCCCCTCATTTCAGCGCCATATGAGGGAAACCATGTTACTTCTTTGCCTTGCTTCATAGCTGAATGGGCTATTACTTTTCCTAAGAAAAGTATTCCCTGTCCACCAGAACCTGCGATAATTATTCGTTGCTCCATTTATCCTTTATAACTCCTAATTTGAATTCTGTCATCATATTGTCTCTCAGCCATTTTATTGCTTGTTCAGTAGTCATGCCCCAATCAGTAGGGCAGGGAGAGAGCATTTCTACAAAACTAAATCCTTTGTTTTCTATCTGATATTTAAATGCCTTTTCAATATATTTTTTTGTAATCACAATATTTTTATAACTATCCAAAGAGCCTCTTGCAATAAATGATGAGCCTTCAAGTCCTGAGAGAAGTTCGGACACATGAATTGGATAACCAGCCTGACGAGGGTCTCTTCCAAAAGGTGTGGTTGTTGTTCTTTGTCCCTTAAGAGTCGTAGGAGCCATTTGCCCACCAGTCATACCGTAGTTAGCATTATTTATGAAGAATACACAAATATTTTCACCCCTGTTAGCTGCATGGATTATTTCTGCTGTTCCTATTGCAGCGAGATCACCATCCCCCTGATATGTAAAAATAATCTTATCAGGGCATACTCTTTTCATACCCGTTGCCGCAGCTGGAGGTCTTCCATGAGGAATTTCAAGAACATCAAAATCCCAGTAATCATATGCAAAAACAGCACAACCAACTGGTGCTATTGCAATAACTTTCTCCCGTATTCCAAACTGATCAATAACTTCAGCAATCAGCCTATGGGCAATGCTATGTCCACAGCCGGGGCAATATCTAAATGGAACATTCTTAAGTGATTTTGGTCTGCTAAACTTTTTTTGCATGACTTTAATTATAACAAAAAGCTTTATAATTTTTCATTATTCCTTCCATAAAACCATAATCACTCACTACTATTTGTTTGGCATTTAAGAAATTACAAATTGTTTCAAGTATAACAAGCCCCGGAAGAATAATATCAGTCCTATCAGAAGGAAGCCCCGGGATGATATTTCTTTGCATGACAGGAAGTTTAGAAATTTTATTTATAAAATTTCTAAGATTTTCAATTGAAATTTCAGTAAGATGTATTTTTTCTGGAATATACTCATTTAATTCTAAAAACATCATCGCAAGAGTTACAGCAGTTCCTCCTGTAGCAAATATTTGTTGCTGGCTTATTTTAGGAAGATTTTTTTTCATTTTTTCTTCTATTAATTTTTTAAAATCCTCCATATCCTTAGCTTTTAGCACACCTATGTCTATACTTTCATTTAAAATTTTTCCCTTATTTTCATAAATCCATTCAGTGCTTCCTCCTCCTATGTCAACAGCAAAAATATCTGCAAGAGTGTAGGGTAGAGCTGTTTTAATCCCTTCTAATGTAAAGTATGCTTCTTCTTCTCCAGAGAGAACTTTTACATCAAGACCAAATAATATTTTTATTTTTTCACAAAATTCTTTACTATTAATAGCCTCTCTTAACGCACTTGTTCCTAAAGAAATTATACATTTACATTGAAATTGTTTAGAAATTTTTTTAAATTTTCCAATTGTTTCAATTGATTTTCTTATAGAATCATCGTTTAATTTTTTGTTTATAGGAATATCTTTTCCAAGTCTTGTAACAACCCTGTCAGTAAAAATTCTATTGATTTTTGTATTAGTTATTTTTCCTACAAGAAGCCTGATTGTATTGCTTCCAATATCTATTACCGCAATATTTTCAGTAAGTTTCATAGTAAGAGCTAATTATTTCAACCACAGCTTTATTTACTGGAACCATCTTACTTTCCTTTGTTCTTCTCTTT
>JBEPZQ010000050.1:5251-9758 GCA_041640755.1 Thermodesulfovibrio sp.
CATTACCTGACTTCAAACCTTTCTCTCCAATGACAACCTGAATTGGAATTCCAATAAGGTCTGCATCTTTGAATTTTACGCCCGGTCGCTCATCTCTATCATCAATGAGAACTTCCATGTGTCTGTCAGCGAAGCTGTTGTAGATTTCAGTAAGTTTATCATAAAGCTCTTCTGCGATTTTTCTGTTTTTTTCGTCTGACATATTAAGAGGAATTATTTCAATGTCAAAGGGTGCTATACTTTTGGGCCATATTATTCCGTCTTTATCATTATTCTGCTCAATTGCAGCAGCCGCAACCCTTGCAGGTCCTATTCCATAACTACCCATTATAATTGGTTTTTCAATGCCATCTTTATCCAAAAATGTAGCATTAAGAGGAACTGTGTATTTAGTTCCAAGTTTAAATATATTTCCAATTTCAATCGCCTTTTCAATTTTTATTGGAGAGCCGCATCTGATACAATTCTCTTTTTCCTTGACTTTCCTTAAGTCATGCCACTCTGCATTAAAGTGTTCATTGGGAACTATTCCTTGAACATGATAATCTCTCTTATTGGCACCAGAAATATAGAATAAATCTTTATCAATTGAGTTATCTGCAATAATTCTGATTTTGTGATTTAAAGGTCCTATAAATCCTATTTCTGTTCCTAATATTTGCGTTGCATCTTCTTGATTTGCAAATGAAAACTCCCCAATTATTCTTGCCAATTTCTTTTCATTTATTTCCTGATCCCCTCTAATTAAGACCAATACAGGCTCTTTATCTTTATCAGTTATAACAAGCAAACTTTTAATAAAATATCGTTCATCAAAGCCTAAAAATTCAGAAACCTCTTTGACTGTTTTTTTATTGGGCGTATGAATTTCTTTGAATTCCATGATAATTTTAGGGGGTGGGGCAATATTGCTTTTAGCAACCTCTATATTAGCAGAATAGCCGCATTTCTCACATAAAACTATATCATCCTCTCCTGCTGGAGTAGGAGCCATAAACTCGTGAGATTCCATATCTCCCATAATTCCCGGGTCTGATTCAACTTGATAGTATTTTAAACCGCAGCGGGTAAATATTCTATGATAGGCTTCTGCATGTAATTTATAGTTCTTGTCAAGTCCCTCGTAGTCTGTATCAAAACTGTAGCTATCTTTCATAATAAACTCTCTTGTTCTTAAAACACCACCTCTTGGCCTTGCTTCATCCCTTAACTTTGTTTGAATTTGATACCATATTTGAGGAAGCTGTCTATAGGACTTTATTTCCTTTGCTGCAATCCATGCCATGATTTCCTCGTGCGTCATTCCAAGACACATATCTCTTCCTGTTCTGTCCTTCAAACGAAACATCTCTTCTTTAATCGTATACCATCTTCCTGTCTGTTGCCATATTTCAGCTGGATGCAGAATAGGCATTGATATTTCCTGTGCACCAATTCTTTCCATTTCTTCCTTTAAAATTGTATTTATTTTATTTAATACTCTCCAACCGAGGGGTAGAAAAATAAACAGTCCAGCAGCTAATTGCCTTACATATCCAGCTTTCAACATGAGAATATGAGAAACCGCGTTGATACCAGAAGGAATTTCTCTCATTGTTGGAATAAATAGATTGGAATATCTCATAAAAAACCTCCATCATTTCAATTCAAAAGTTTTATAAATAAGTATATCATAAACAGATTAAAAATGAGTGCCAGTGATTTTCTCAAAATGGTGAAATAAATCTGAAAATTGCTATAAATCTTTGAAAATTAAATAATTTATGTTGCCTTTACTCAGATTTGCCATGCCTTTGGCTCGCGAATGGCTTCTCGTCATAAGCAAATTAAGATAAACTTTGCTCTATATTGCCATGCTATTGCTTAAAAAAGAGACTCACATTGACAGCAATGTACCCACATTTTGAAAAAAATCGCAGCTTGTAAATTCAAGAAAAATTCTTTATCATATTCTATATGAGAAAATTTTCGTTGCTACTCATCGCAGTTTTTCTAATAAATATCGCTCTTATAAATGCGGACTACAAATTTCAAGCTTTTCTTGCCTATGGAACTGTATTTTTCGTGATTCTGTTATCTCAAAGCAAACTATTTTCAAAAAATCCAATTTTCAGAATTACTGTCATCTCAGCAACTACTTTTCTTGTTTTAAGATACTGGTTTTTCAGAACTTTTGACACACTCGGATATACAACGCTGGTTGAAAGTATTCCGATGTATGCTCTCTATCTTGCTGAAACATATGCAATTCTTATTTTTCTTCTTGGTGCTTTTGTATACATTCATCCTTTGGAAAGAAAAATTAAGCAGGTTGATACATCAAGACAAGACCTACCAGTTGTTGATATTTTCATTCCTACCTATAATGAAGACCCAAACATTGTTAAAATCACATGTATTGCCTGCAAGAAAATTGAATATCCTGCTGAAAAACTAAATATCTACATTTTAGATGATGGAGGAACTTTACAGAAAAGAAATGATAAAAATCCCCAAAAGGCAAGGGAGGCTTGGGAAAGGCATGAGACGTTTAAAAAGATTGCCCAGGAACTGAAGATAAACTACATTACAAGGGAAAAAAATGTTCATGCAAAAGCAGGTAATATCAACCATGCATTGTTTCTAACTAAGGATGGCTATGAAAACAATACTGACTATGATGGACTTTGGTTTAGTTATAGCGAGCATAAACCACAACCAGGAGATTTAATTTTAATACTTGACTGTGATCATGTTCCTACAAAGGATATTCTCAAAAAAACAGTAGCCTACTTTCTTGAAGATGAAAAGCTCTTTTTGGTCCAGACTCCACATTTTTTTGTAAATCCCTCTCCCTTAGAGAAAAATCTTAAAATATCAAAGGAAATTCCATGGGAAAACGAGATGTTTTACAGGGGAATACAAAAGGGATTAGACTTCTGGAATGCAGCATTTTTTTGCGGCTCCGCAGCTGTTCTAAGAAGAAAATATTTAATGGAAGTTGGAGGAATAGCCGGTGAGACTATAACTGAGGACGCTGAAACAGCTTTAACTCTTCATTCAAAGGGATACAATAGTGTTTATTTTGATAAACCTATGATAGCAGGTTTATCTCCCGAGACCTTTGACGATTTTCTTCTTCAGAGAAGTAGATGGGCACAGGGAATGGTTCAGATATTTTTATTGAAAAATCCAATTTTGATCAAAGGGTTATCATTAGCCCAGAGACTATGTTATCTCAATAGCATTGTGTTTTGGTTTTTTGGATTTGCAAGGAATATCTTTTTGGTAGCACCCTTTTTCTATATAGCTTTTGGAATGTCAATATATAATGCAAGCATTCAGCAAATTTTTATCTATACAATTCCTTATCTTTGGGCAGCAGGAGTTTTTGCTAACTACATGTATGGTCATATCAGAAGACCATTTTTTAGCGAGATATTTGAAACTGTACAGAGTTTATATCTTATCTTGCCGATTATAGGAGTTTTTCTAAATCCCCGTTTTCCTCAATTCAAAGTTACTCCAAAAGGAGGAACATTAACAGAAAGCTTTTTAAATAGATATTCTGCTGGTTATTTTATAATGTTAGCACTTCTTTTAATTGCTATTCCAATCGGTCTCATAAAGTTTATTTCAATTCCTAATGAGAGGGCTTACCTTACTGTTGGCTTTGCTTGGCTTTTCTTTAGCATTTTTTTGATAGTAAGTAGCATCGGTGCTTTGTATGAAGCAAGGCAGCTGCGTAGATGGCATAGAATAAAAGCCTATGACGAGGCGGAGGTGAAATTCAAAGATTTAAATATAGTCATTAAGGGAAAAATAGACGATTTATCGTTATCTGGAATAAAATTCATCTCAAACTTTAAGTTTGAAAAAATTAAACTAAATCAACTTTGTTACTTAAAAATCAAAGCTCCTGATGGTAAAATTTTTGAGTTTGAAGCCTTAGTTAAGAGGTTTAATATTGAAAATGACAAATTAGAAGTAGGATTTTTATTTTCCGAAAGAAACAGTTTTGACCAAATTGTTGAATATGTTTACAGTTACAGCGACAGATGGGAAAAATTTTTACAGGAAAGGGAAAAATCTGAAACAATATTTACAAACTTTTTCTTCCTCTTTAGCAGAGGATTAAAGGGATTTTTAGTTGCGTGTGAATATGTATTTAAAAAGGGCAATAGATATTATTAAAATAGGAGGAAAATGCGTAAAATGTTTAAAGACAAAATTTTAACTATTTTTTTGATTCTTTTAGCATTAATAGTTAATCCTATTTCTGCGAATGCAGAGAAGATTTCTATACCTTTGTCCAAAGTTGTTTATGTAGAACCTGTAACTTTAAAAGGAATATCAAACTCATATTCTTTGAAATTACCTTTTCCCGAAAGATGGAATATTACAAGTGCAGAGCTTGAATTGGAAATTATAAATTCAATCTCCCTCATTGAGAATAGATCCCAGCTATCAATTTGGTTTAACAATAAGCCAATTGGTCAAGTAAGGCTCTCCAACAAATTGCCAGAGG